>JASLCO010000421.1 GCA_030146505.1 Moraxellaceae bacterium | reverse complement strand
GGTCCAGCGTGGAGTCTTTATTCCGGTCGAAAGGCATCCTGCCGCGCGCATCATCACTAAAACCGTTCTTCCAGACGGCACCGTGAAGATAGAGATAGGCGAGGATGTCTGGACTCTCACTCCACGGGAGGCAAGGATGCTGTCCGGCCTTATGGCCGGCGAGGCCACTTTGTTGACCGCCATTGCCGCTGCCAACAAAACAACCCTGACAGAGGCTGAACTGGCCGGCCGTGTCCGGGAACTGGAGCGTATAGTTAAGGGACTGCGCCGGGAGTTGCCCGAGACGCAACTAGATATGCTGGGGTCCAGCAAGACCCGCCCCCTGTAAGGTTGGATTCCCCCGCCAGCCATCCGCACCATCCCCGCCATGGATACCGAAAACATGGCGGATTCCTCCGCAGCTCCCAACTGGGAAACCATTGAGTACGACTACCGCGCTGGCATCAAGAGCTTGCGCCAGATAGCCAGCGAGCATGGCCTGTCCGAAGGCGCCATTCGTAAGCGCGCCAAGCGTGATGAATGGACCCGTGACCTCTCCGCCAAGATTCAGGCAAAGGCCGATGACCTGGTACGCAAAGCAGAGGTACGCACATCGGGTACGCACAAACCCAGTGATCCAGCCATGGAGCGCGCTGTTGTCGAGGCGAATGCCCAGGCTGTAGCCGATGTCCGCCTCGCTCACCGCAAGGACATCCAGCGATCCCGCTCTATCGTGATGAACCTTATGACGGAGCTGGAACTGCAGAGTGGCCCTGAGAATGCCGCGCTACTAGAAGAGCTTGGCGAGCTCATGCGCCGCGAGGATGACAAAGGCCAGGACAAGCTGAACGACCTCTACCACAAGATCATCAGCCTGCCTGGTCGCGCCAAGACCATGAAAGACCTTGGCGAGTCCCTGCGTGTGCTGGTGACGCTGGAGCGCCAGGCATTCGGCATGGAGTCCGAGTCGGGCGGAAAGGATGGCGGTGCTGACATTACCCCAGGCAGGCACATGACTGATGTGGAGCGAGCCGTTCGACTGGCCCGCTTTCTCAATGACAACCCTGATGCACAGGCATTGTTACAGAGCAAGCAGTGATGGCGGCTATTACCACTGAAGGCGCCCTCAAGATCATCAAGGGCATGGACTCTGCCTCTCGAGCCGAGTTGGATGCGCTTTTGATGTCGGGTGGAGCTCCGATATGGATTCCGCAGGATGGCCCGCAGCGCTCCGCCTATGAATCAGAGGCAGACATCCTGTTTTATGGCGGCGCTGCTGGCGGAGGAAAGACCGACCTCTTATTAGGGTTGTGCCTGACTTCACAGCAGCATTCCATCATCTTCCGCCGTGAAGCCGTGCAGTTGACCGGTATCGAAGAGCGCATGTCCAAGATTCTTGGCACGCGCAAGGGCTATAACAGTCAGGATGGCATCTGGCGCCTGCCAGGTCAGCGCGTCATGGAGCTGGGTAGCGTCAAAGAGCCTGACGACTGGATGAAGTATCAAGGCCGTCCGCATGACCTCAAGGGCTTTGATGAAATAACCCACTTCACCGAAATGCAGTTCCGCACGCTCATAGGCTGGATGCGTACAGATGACCCTGATATTCGTCAGCGCGTGGTGTGTGCCGGGAATCCACCAACCGACTCGGAAGGTGAATGGGTGAAGCGCTATTGGGCGCCGTGGCTTGATCCTAGTCATCCCAATCCGGCCAAGCCAGGAGAGTTGCGCTGGTTCATCAGCGACGAGAAGGGCGAAGACAAGGAAGTGCCTGGCCCTGAGCCAGTGATGATGGATGGCGAGCTGGTGACCCCAAAGAGTCGCACATTCATTCCATCCTCAGTCGAGGACAACCTGTTTCTACTGTCTACCGGCTATAAAGCCACCCTTCAGGCCCTTCCTGAGCCGTTGCGATCTCAAATGTTGCGCGGAGATTTCAACGCTGGCGCTGCTGACCCAGCATGGCAACTCATCCCTACGGAATGGATCAAGGCAGCACAGGCGCGATGGAAGCCTCGCGACCAAAAGGGGCCGATGACCGCTGTAGGGTTCGACCCGGCCCGTGGTGGTCTGGATAAATCGTCAGTGTCACGTCGGCATGACAGCTGGTTTGATGAAATTGAAAGCGTGCCTGGCGTCGTCACGTCCGACGGTCCGAAAGGGGCGGCCTTCGTGATTCCGCTGGTTCGCAATGGCGCCTGCATTTGTGTTGATGCCATTGGCATCGGCTCAAGCGTTCTGGACTTCCTGCGCGGACTGAATGTCAGCACGTTTGCTGTCGTGGGTAGTGAGTCATCCGGCCTTTCAACAAAGGCAGGAAACCTGCGATTCCGCAATAGGCGCGCGGAAATGTACTGGCGGCTGCGTGAGGCGCTGGACCCAACGGTAGACGATCCGATTGCCTTGCCGCCAGATCAGGAGCTGCTGGGTGATTTGGCTGCTGTTCGCTATAAGGTTGTGACAATGGGCAAACAAGCAGCCATACAAGTGCGTGACAAAGACGAGATTCGCGAGGCATTGGGCCGGAGCCCAGACAGGGGCGACTCGCTGGCAATGACGTTTGTGTCCGGCATACCAGAGCCGGGTCAGCATGACAGATACGAAGAGCCGGAAGCGCCTGACTGGCGCCTGTGAGAATGAGCATGGATACCAACGACAACAACACTCAGACTGATTCGCTCGCTCTCACTGGGCATGATTATGCCGAGATCATTTCTGAGATAGACGAGCAGCCGCGTTGGCGCTCGATTGCTGATAAGGAAATGGACTATGCAGATGGCAACCAGCTTGACTCTGAATTACTGCGTAAACAGGCGGAGCTCGGCATCCCCCCTGCTATTGAGAACCTGATTGGCCCATCCATCCTCTCTATTCAGGGCTATGAGGCTACGGTACGGACGGACTGGCGCGTAACGCCGGACGGGCAGGATGATGGGCAGGACGTGGCTGATGCCATAAATCACAAGCTGAATCAGGCCGAGCGACAGTCAAAAGCGGATGATGCAATGGGACTGGCGTTTCGCCCCCAGATAGCATGCGGAATCGGCTGGGTTGAGGTTTCTCGCGAATCCAACCCTTTCAAGTATCCCTACCGGTGCACTCATATTCACAGAAATGAGATCCATTGGGATATGAAGGCCATGGAGCCTGATCTATCCGATGCCCGCTGGTTGCGCCGGCAACGCTGGATGGGAAAAGACCGTATCGCAAAAGCTTTCCCCCAGCACAAGGATTTGATACTCCAGTGTGGCGATCATGGCCCACTCTGGTGGCAGGACACCATTTCTGGGCTGGATGGCGGCATGAGTACGGGCCTGCAGAATGCATGGCATGAGGCCCGCGCATGGACCATGCAGGAAGACCGCTGGTACAACCGAACAACCAAAGAACTGTGCCTGGCGGAGGTTTGGTACCGCCGCTGGATAAATGTCCATGTCATCAAGACGCCTGATGGCCGAGTGGTTGAATATGATGAGGGCAATCCTGCTCATGTTGCTGTTGTAGCGAGCGGTGCTATTACACCAATCGTTGCCACTGTTCCTCGTGTGCGCAGGTCTTATTGGCTCGGTCCGCATTGTCTGCATGACGGCACAAGCCCCTACACGCACCAGCATTTTCCCTATGTGATGTTTTCAGGATTCGTGGAAGATTCTACTCGTGTGCCGTTCGGTTACATCCGGGACATGATCTATGCGCAAGATGCCGTCAATAGCGGCATAGCTAAGCAACGATGGGGCATGGCCGCATTTCGCGTTGAGCGAACCAAGGGCGCTGTGGCCATGTCAGATGAGCAGTTTCGCCGAACCGTAGGTAGGCTGGATGCTGATATCGTGCTGGATGCCGAGAATATGGCGCGCCAAGGCTCGCGCTTTGAGGTCAAGCGCGACTTCAATCTGACTGAGCAGCAACAAACTCTCGTGAATGATAATCGCGCCTCTATCAGGCGCGTCAGCGCGGTTACTGACAGCTTTCAAGGAAAAGGGGGAACAGCGAAGAGCGGCTATCAGGAGGCTCAGCAGATTGAGCAGAGCAACCAGTCACTGGCCTACATCATGAGTCGCTTCCGCCTGGCGCGCTCTCAGGTTGGGGAATTGCTCATGGCCATGATTATTGAGGACATGGGCATTAACCAGCAGACAGTCATCATTGAGGGCGATGCCATCAAGGAGGATCGCACAATTGTCCTCAACAAGCCTGAGACTGACCCCGACACGGGCATTGCATATCTGTCCAATGACATCCAGAGGACTCGTCTCAAGGTGGCCCTGGAGGATGTGCCCAGCACAAATAGCTACCGCGCCCAGCAGCTGTCCGCGATGACAGAGACCGTCAAGTCGTTGCCGCCGCAGTATCAGGCAGCAGCAACGCCATTCATGGTCTCTCTCATGGATACCCCATTCAAGCGTGAGTTTGTCGAGGCGATACGCAAAGTTCAGGAGCAGGAATCGCCAGAGGCAATGGAGAAACGAATCCGTGCTGAGCTCTCCAACGATCTGAAGGAGCGCGAGATTGCCATCAAAGAGCGCGACCTGGCCATGCGAGAGCGCGAAATGGATAGCATCATCAAAAATCTCGATGCCAAGGCTGTTCAGGCTGGTGTCCAGTCATCCTACAGCGCGATGCAGGCTGGGGTTCAGATTGCCCAGATGCCAATGATTGCGCCAATAGCAGATGCTGTGATGCAGGGCGCAGGCTACAAGCGGCCGTCCCCCATGGGCGATGATCCCAACTTCCCCGTGGCAGACACTACGGCCGCCATGAATATCAAATCTCCCTACATCCAGGGCGAGGCTGCCGCCGAAGCCCAGGCTGCGCCGGCTGTACGTCAGAATACCAGCCCTAGCTTTCCGCCCGTACCAAGAGAAGGCGGAACGGGAATGAATGGGATAGAGACAGCACGCACAAACGACAATTTGCCAGTACGGGAGCAGCAATGATCCGGCAGCTCATTGTAAAGACGAGCCATGGCGAGTCAGTGGTTGAGGTCATTGGCTTGAAAGACCGGCAGCAAGTGAATGTCTATAAAACTCTAGGCGGAGTCGGGCTATTCGCCGTCTTTCCGCTTGAGTCGGATGATATTTCAATCATCGACGCCATGACTTCTGTCCTCGATGATTCAGGTCTCGGGCCAGACCAGGATATTACCGACCGCGTAAAGGACTCCCTTGTTGCTGGGACGGTCAGCATCCAAAAGGATTAGGTATATCGACCACTATTCAGACCTCTAATTCCATCCTCAGGCCCGCTTCATGCGGGCTTTCTTTTGCCCGTACAGATGGTTTACCCCCTGTAGGGTTTTCTTAAGGCAGGCAGCCCCTTGCATATTTCGCATCAAGCTGTGCGTTAAGGCGCGCAGCGTTTGCACACCCATTTGCGGCTACGGCGATATGTGGCGGGAAAGGCATGAACAATCAAGATGAACTCATTGAATCGCTGACTGAAAACGCGACACCTGAGCAGGTTGCCCAACTCTTGGAGTTGGGAGAGGGCGATACCGGCAAAGCGCCGGAAGCAGGAGGCGAGCCCGACGCCTCTAACAAGCCAGGCAAAGATAACCAGAGCGATGCCGGCAATCTTGCTGGCGAACAGCAGAACAAGAGTGGCGATATTCAGGACCAAAACCTTGATCCGGACAATGCCGTCATTCTGGCCAGGGATGGGAAGCACACCATTGGCTATGAAAAGCTGGTGGAAGCGCGGAATGGAAAGCAGCAGGCGGAGGCATCGCTTGCAACCACTCAGCAGCAGCTTGCGGAAGCGCAAGCCCAGCTGAAGAGACTGCAGGATGAGGCCAAAGCTCGCGCTGATGCCGGGCAAGAGCCGACAGAGACCGATAAACAAATTGCCGCAGCTCAGGCTGCGATTGATAAGGGTGTCGATCTTGCGGCCTTCGGGGATTTCTCCGAGGAAAGCCTTGCTAAAGGCATTCAGGCGGTCGTGGATAAAAGGGTTGCGTCTGTGCTTGCACAGATTGATGCCAAGGTTGATGCAAAGCTGGCACCCATCCAGCACAAGCAGACTACCGACGCTCATACCGCGCACCTCCAAGCAATCTACGACGCACACCCTGACGCCGACTCCATTGTTGAAAGCAAGGAGCTGGCTGACTGGTTGGCTGCCCAGCTGTCTTTTGTGCGCGATTCATGCGCGGCTGTTCTTACGAACGGCAATCACGCGCAGGTTATTGAGCTGTTCGACAACTTCAAGAAGGCCACCGGAGTTCATCAGGAAGCCGGCGCCACTCGAGAGAGTGATACGCAGGCAAAGGCAAAGGAAGCCATTGCCAGATCGGAAGCGGCCGTACCCGCCAGTCTCTCGGATTTCCCCGGAGGCCGTGCAAGCGGAAAGTCGCGTGACGAGGCAATGGCAGATATGGGCGCCATCGACCTGCTTTCGGCCATGGATGACTGGACCCACGAGCAGATCGAACGCTTTCTTAACCGACTTTAAGGAGGGCTAATCATGCCTGCCACCCAGAACTCCCACGCCCCTTATGGCGACAAGAAAAACATGATGCAACAGGCCGTAGGCTTGTTTGCCACCCACATGAAGCGCAACAACAAGCTGTCCAAGCTCATTGGCAAGATGCCGAAGGGCGAGGCTGCAGCAGCTGCCGTTATCAAGAACCAGACCAGCTCTGACATGCCCATCGTCCGCTGCATGGATCTTGGCAAAAAAACAGGTGACGAGGTGACTTTCCACCTGCTGAATCCGTTTGGTGCCGTTCCCATCATGGGCAGCGCCTATGCCGAAGGCCGTGGCACTGGCATGAGCATTTCTGAGGATCGTCTGCGCGTGAATCAGGCGCGTATTCCCGTCAATGTCGGCGACACCATGACGGGTATTCGCTCTCCGGTGGATTTTCGCAAGATGGGCAGGCCGGCTGCTCAGGCTGTGATGGATCGCTATTGTGACCAGTCCCTGATCGTGCATGCGGCTGGTGCTCGTGGCCATGTCAATAACCTGACGTGGAGCGTCCCGCTGGAGTCTGACCCGCGTTTTGCGGATGTCATGGTGAATCCGGTAAAAGCGCCCACCAAAAATCGCCACTTCATCGTAGATGGCAGTGGCGTCAAGGGCTTTGCTGTGAATGCCGGCGAAGTGGATATTGCCTCGACGGATGTGCTCAGCATGAGCGTGGTGGATTCGCTGCGCGCCGTGATGGATGAAATGGTTATGCCGCCCCCCATTGTGAAATTCGAGGGGGACAATGCTGCCGAGGATGATCCGCTGCGCGTTCTGCTGGTGACGCCTCTGCAGTACAACCAGTTCGCCGCTGATCCGAATTTCCGCTCCATGCAGGCGGCCGCATTGGCTCGTGCCAGCAACGCGAATCAGCACCCCATTTTCAAGGGTGAAGTGGGGCTGTGGAACAACTTCCTGATCGTCAAGCAGAACATTCCCATTCGTTTCTTCGCTGGCGGCTCCGTGAAGTATTGCGCCGCCTATGACAGCGAAGCGGAAAGCTCTGCAATCGTTCCTGCCTCCTTCGGCACCAACTATGCCATCGACCGCGCCATTCTGCTGGGCGGCCAGGCTGTAGCTGAAGCGATGGCATCTTCCGACAAGTCTGGTGTGCCGTTCTTCTGGTCTGAAAAGGAAATGGACCATGCGGACAAGGTGGAATTGCTGATCGGCGCTATTCGTGGCGTCTCCAAAATCCGCTTTGCCATGAATACCGGCGACCGCACCGAGTTCACTGACTACGGCGCAACAGTGCTGGATACCGTGGTTCCCCTGAACAAGGCCTAAGGACCGAAGCGACATGGGCAGGAACCCCTGCCCATTCCATTGAACAAGGAATAGGAGGCCAACCATGGCTACCGTGACTCTCAAAAACTCTGCTGTGCCGCGCCAGTTCGGCAACGTGCCTTACGGCAACCTCGCCTCTCTGAGGTTTGCCCTGGCAACCAACTCCAGTGGCGCTGCCATCAACGCCGACTCCACTGCGGCACTGGCTATTGGTGATGTTGTTGACCTCGGCCCGCTGCCGGAAGGCATGACGCTGCAGGATGCCAACATCATCATCACCACTGCAATGACAACGGATGTGACGGGCTCGCTGGGCTTCAAGTATGAAGACGGCGTGGATAGCACCGATGTCCCGCAGGACGCAGCCTACTTCGGTGCCGGCCATGTGCTCTCTACGGCTGCCCGTCTGCGCGCCACTGGCACGAAGCTGGTAACGCTGCCCAAGCCCGCACGCTTGATCCTGACCACTGCTGGCGCAGCCAACGCCAAAGCCAGCGACATCAAGGTATTGGTCTATGGCGAGCTGACCGGCGACCGCTAACCCACCAAGTGGATAGGCAAAGCCGGATCAGAAATCCGGCTTTCCTTTCAAGGAATCAGGAGCAAACATGAAACTGAAGCCGCTCGTTATCGCCATGGTGGCGCATGAAATCAACCGCGCCTACTGCGCCTCGCTGGGTGATGTCAGCCAGCCTGCCTGGGAGGATGCGCCGGAATGGCAGCGCAACAGCGCTTTGGCCGGCGTTGATATGCACATCGCCAATCCGGATGCTACGCCCGAGCAGTCGCATGAAAGCTGGCTGGCCCAGAAGGTTGCGGATGGCTGGGTTTATGGCGAGGTCAAGGACGCTGAGAAGAAAGAGCATCCCTGCTGCATTCCTTATGCTGATCTGCCACCCGAACAGAAGGCCAAGGATTATCTGTTTCGCGCCGTGGTGCATGCGCTGAAGAACATTGATGATGCAGAAGAAGCAGTTTCTGCCGCACTGGCCAAAGTTGCCAAGAGCGTAACCAAAGTTACCGGCCCGGGCGGGTCTGGCTCTGTGGCTGGCATTGCCATCAAATACATCGGTCGCAAGCCCGAGTGGCGCGACACTCTGTATCAGTCTGGCCTCACCTTCACACCTGGGCAGGTGCGCAATGTATCTCAGGCTATTGGCCTGAAGCTGCTGAAGCATCCGGATGTGTTTGAGGCTGCAAGTCAGCAAGAGGCTGT
>JASLCO010000365.1 GCA_030146505.1 Moraxellaceae bacterium | reverse complement strand
CCCGTCATCATGGCCGGTGGCTCCGGCACCCGCCTCTGGCCGCTCTCGCGCGAACTGCATCCCAAGCAGTTCCTGACCCTGCCCGGCCAGGCCCAATCCATGCTCCAAACCACGGTAGCGCGCCTCAGCGGCCTCACCGAAGCCAACCCGCTCGTCATCAGCAACGAGGCGCACCGCTTCATTGCTGCCGAGCAGTTGCGCCAGCTTGGCAAGCTGAAGGGCAACATCCTGCTGGAACCGGTGGGGCGCAACACGGCCCCCGCCATTGCGCTGGCCGCGCTCACTGCCATCCGCGACGGCGCCGACCCGGTGTTGCTGGTATTGGCCGCCGACCATGTCATCAATGACACGGCAGAATTCCAGCGCGTCGTAAAGCAGGCACTGCCACTGGCGGAAGCTGGCAAGCTCGTCACCTTCGGCATCGTGCCGACCGCGGCGGAAACGGGTTATGGCTATATCCGCCGTGGCGAGAAACTGGGAGACGGTGCCTACGCTGTCGCCGCCTTCGTGGAAAAACCGGATTTGCCCACGGCCGAAAAATATCTCGCCTCCGGCGAGTACGACTGGAACAGCGGCATGTTCCTGTTCCGCGCCAGCATTTACCTGAAAGAATTGCAGGCTTTCCGCCCCGACATTTTCGATGCCTGCCGCAAGGCACTGGCAACACCGCAAAACGACCTCGATTTCGTGCGCGTGGATGCTGCCGCTTTCGAGGCCAGCCCTTCCGACTCCATCGACTACGCCGTCATGGAAAAGACCGGGCATGCCGCCGTAGTACCGCTGGCCGCCGGCTGGAGCGATGTCGGTGCCTTCTCCTCATTGTGGGAAATCAGCGCGAAGGATGAGAACGGCAATGCCTTCAACGGCGATGTACTCGCCTGGGACACGAAGAACACCTTCGTCGATGCCGAAAATGCCCTTGTCGCCACCGTGGGCCTCAGGGACACCATCGTCGTGCAAACGAAAGATGCCGTGCTGGTGGCTGCACGCGACCGCGTGCAGGACGTAAAGAAAATAGTGGAGCAGTTGAAGGCCAGTGGCCGTGGTGAATACCGGCTGCACCGCCAGGTCTATCGCCCCTGGGGACACTACGACTCCATCGATACAGGCTCCCGCTACCAGGTCAAGCGCATTACCGTGAATCCGGGCGCCAAGCTTTCGGTGCAGATGCACCACCACCGCGCGGAACACTGGGTCGTGGTGTCCGGCACGGCGCGCGTAACGCTGGACGGTGTCGACAGGCTGCTGGCGGAAAACGAATCCGTCTATCTGCCCATCGGCGCGGTGCATGCGCTGGAAAATCCGGGCAAGATCCCGCTGGAGCTGATCGAGGTGCAGGTCGGTGCCTATCTTGGCGAAGACGACATCGTGCGCTTTGAAGACCGCTACGGCCGCGCCGACGGCAAGAAATGATTTTTTCGTCAGCCCGGCGCAGGCCGGGTCCTGGTGGCAGCCATAACTTCAACGCCGCAGGACCCCGGAGTGCACCGGAATGAAAGGACCCAACAGCGAGGTTAGCCATGACCACCCCCATCCTGATCGAAGTCGGCGCCGGCGAACTGATCGACAAGATCACCATTCTGGAAATCAAGTCCGAGCGCATGAGTGACCCGGCCAAGCTCAGGAATGTGCGCCACGAACTGGACGTGCTTTCCCGGGCACAGCGCGCGGGCATGCAGGACTCCGCCGAGCTGCACCGCCTCTGGGCCGAGCTCAAGGCCATCAACGAATCGCTGTGGGTGATCGAGGACGACATCCGCGACTGCGAGGGAAAAAAGGATTTCGGCCCCACCTTCATCGAACTGGCCCGTGCCGTCTACATCACCAATGACAAACGTGCTGCCGTGAAGAAGCAGATCAACCTGCTCACCGGCGCCACCATCGTGGAAGAAAAATCCTACAAGGAATTCTGACTACCAACCGACTCCCAGCATCGGAAATGAAGAGTCGGGGGCAGCGCAAGTGGATACTTAAACTGTGTTACATCTCGCGATAATTATTTTTTGGGGGAAACATGAGTAAAAAGACCATCTGGCAACGTATCCACAAGCTGTTCAGTTCTACTCCCAAGCTGCCAACACACAAGCAAAAACAGGCTGTCATCCGCCATTATGCGCAACGGTTTGGCACCCAGTATCTTGTCGAAACCGGCACGCTCCATGGCGACATGGTGGCCGCCATGCAGAAAGAGTTCAAAAAAGTCATCTCCATAGAATTAGCCGACCAGTTTTATCAAAGGGCTTGTGAACGCTTCAAAGGCGTGCCAAATGTGGAACTGATTCATGGAGACAGTGCACAGAAGCTTCCCGAAGCCGTGGCAAAGCTGGAAGGGCGTGCACTGTTCTGGCTGGATGGGCATTATTCCGGTGGAGACACGGCACGTGGCGAAAATGACACGCCGATCAACGAGGAGTTACGCACCATTTTCCAGCCCGGACAACCTGATCATATCGTCCTGATCGATGATGCCCGGCTCTTTGGCACCGACCCCACCTATCCCACGTTAGAACGATTGAAGAATACCATGCAGGCCTTGCGTCCCGGCCTGGCATTCGAGGTTGCGGACGACTGCATTCGCATCTTCCCGAACTGACGCAACCCCTTCATCATGCCGTCCGCTGTAATATCCATCATCAAAGGAGGGCTGGGCAACCAGCTCTTCATTTATGCCTCGGCACGGGCCCTCGCATTACGCACGAGGCGCACGCTTTATCTCGACACCAGGCGCGGCTATACGAATGACAGCTATGGGCGCAGTTACCGACTGGATCACTTTCCCATTGTTGCAGAAGCCATGCCTGAAGCATGGCGCATCGCGTCGACGCTGAGACACCCAAGGCATAAAATCATCCGGGCATGGAACAAATGCCTGCCCCGCAATCAACGCTCCTATCTCGCCGAACGCCATCACCAATCAGCCACTCAACTCACCTCTTTGCAACCACGCTGCGAACGCATCACTTTACTCGGTTACTGGCAGGACGAAGGCTATTTTGCGGATTACGCCTCACAGATTCGCGCTGAGCTGACTCCCCCTATGCCGGCCGACAAAAAGAACCGCATTCTCGGAGAGAAACTCACCTCAAGCGAATCTATCTTCCTGCACTTCCGCCGCGTGCGTTACGAGCATTTGCTCGGGCGCGATTATTATCAGGCTGCGATTGATGCCGCCCTCGCCAAACTTTCCCATCCGCACTTCATCCTGTTCGGTGATGATCTGGACTGGGCACAGCAAAACCTGGATTTCCGCGGAGCAAACCTGGAACTGGCCACGCACAACGCTGAAGACGAACTGGCAGATCTCTGGTTGATGAGCCGTTGCCGCCACGCGATCATAGCCAACAGCTCCTTCAGTTGGTGGGGCGCCTGGCTAGGCGATTCGGTTACGGAACGATTGGTCTTTACTCCCATACAAACCGGGCTGCCCATCATCATGCCCAACCGCTGGCAACGAATTGCCAACGTCATTGACTTCAGCGAAACTGCGCCCCCGCACTTCAAAAAAGCTTCGCCCCCACAATGAAAGCATTGCGCCATGTGCTCAAATTAATAGTCCGGTTCCCGACGCGCTCCGCCGACGTGCTTTGGTTCTGGAAAACCTACCGGCAATGGCAGCGAACAGCCTCGCCGGAATGGCAGGCACAACTGGCAGAAATCAAACCCATGCTCAAAGATCGGCATGATTCCGCCGGCAGTGCAAAGGGTCATTACTTCCTGCAGGATTTATGGGCAGCACAACGGGTCTGTCGGTTCAAACCCGAAGAGCATATTGATGTGGGTAGCCGGGTAGATGGATTCGTGGCACATGTCGCGAGCTTCTGCCCTGTCAAATACGTGGACATCCGGCCCCTTGCCACGGATGTGCCCGGATTGACCGGACTGCAAGGCTCGGTCTGTGACTTGCCATTTCCACCATTGTCTGTACGCAGCTTGAGCTGCCTGCATGTCATTGAGCATGTCGGATTGGGACGTTATGGCGACCCGATGGACCCGGACGGATGGCTGAAAGGCCTGGCTGAACTGCAACGCATACTGGCACCGGGAGGGCAATTGCTTGTCGGTACACCGTGTGGGCGCTCACGTGTGGTGTTCCATGCACATCGCGTGTTTGATCCGGCACAGATTGTTGATGCATTGCCTGAGCTCAAGCTGCAAGAGTTCTCGTTGATTCGCGACGGCAACTCCACTTCGTGGCAGGAAAACGCACCTCTTACAGCAGCGCAAGGCCTGGATTACGGCTGTGGCCTGTTCGTATTCACTCGCCCCGCTTGACGCTGCATGGCTACGTCAACATCCCAAGCTCCCCGCCTACAGGTACGCATAACCTCCTCAGGCATGCCAGGATTGGAGTTATTCACTCCAGGCGGGTCAATGTGCTGGGACAACTGCGAATTCACCCTTAATGCCCCAAACGAAACTGAAGCTGACTTCTGGATCGTTTTCGCCAATGCTCTCCCCCGCGAAACCGGGCTCGTCGCACCAACCAACACATTGTTCATCGCCGGTGAGCCCCCTGCCAAAAAGATCTATCCACGCAATTTCTACCGGCAATTCCACCACATCGTGGATACCCACAATGGATCGCGGCATCCCCGCGCGCACCTGGATGCACTGGGCCTGCCCTGGCTGGTGGGACTGAGCTGGAAACAGAATCGCTTCACCATCGGCTACGATGTACTAAAGCAACTGCCTCCGCCGGAAAAACAGAACAGGGTTTCAGTTGTTTGCTCAACAACAGCCAAAACGCCCGGCCAAAGACGACGACTGAAATTCCTTGCCGCACTGAAACAGCAGTTGGGGGACGATCTGGTCGTATTTGGCAAAGGCTTTCAGCAGGTGGACGACAAGCTCGAAGCCTCGTTGCCGTATCGCTATCAACTGGTGCTGGAAAACAGCCAAAGCCCACATTACTGGACGGAAAAAATCACAGACGCCTGGCTGGGCTGGGCATTTCCGCTCTATGTTGGCTGCCCGAATCTAAGTGATTACTTTGCCGCGGAAAGTTTCGTGGCACTGGACATGGACGATGTCCAAGGTGCGGTGGAACTGATTCGCGGGCTGCTGGAAAAGCCCGCCACGGCAAATGAACTGGAAGCCATCCGGACCGCCCGGGAAAAAACGCTAGACGTTTACAACCCGTTCGCCCGCTTTGCTTACTGGGCCAACCAGTTCTATCAACCAGCCCCAAAGGAAAGAGTCACGATGCGCTCCGAAAAGGCGTTCCGTTTCGTGCGCGGCTGGTTCTGGCGGTGGCAACACCGGCATTTCATTCCCTGACCGGCATTCCACCGCCGCCGTCGGGGTGGCTCGCGGGCTTATCGCGGCCGCGGCAACCCCCTGCGAGTCTCAAGCCTTTCTGAGGAAAGCAAACCGCAAAGCCACGGACAGACGCTCCCAGCCGTATGCGATGGCACCAAACGGATGCTTGCGTCGCCACAAGTGGCGGCTCTGTATGACCTGCGGCGACACCACAGGCACAACCGGGCGGGAATCGTGCCGCTCGGTAATCAAGCGCGAGAGCTGCGCAAACGTGGAATATCGATCCAGCACCAGCCGCCGCGCCTCGCGAATGGCCGGCAGGCGGCGCTCATATTCATTATCGCGAATGGCCTGCTGGATACGCGCCAGACTTTCCTCGAAGTTATGGATATTGATGGGAATGAAGCTTTCAGGCGGAAAATAGTCCACCGCGTTCGGTGCGCCATGATAAAGCGGCAGACACATCCCCAGGAAGGAATCTGCCAGCTTCTCTGTCCAGTGATGCAGACAGACATGATTTTCAATCGCGATGTGACAACGGAACGAATCCAGGGCTTCGTTCTTGTGCTCGACGTAACGCACACCATGACCAAAAATTTCCAGCTCCGGCAGGGCCTGCTTCAACTTTTGCGTAAACAGGTAACGATGCTGGTGCAGGGTATGTGTCTGCTGCTTGTTGGAACAGACTGTCGAAATAAGCGCCGTCTTGTGTTCAGGAGGATGCTGCGATATTTCATCATGCGTGCCGTGATAGAACCGGACCATTCCGGTCTGGGAATAAATCGCGCCCGGATGCCGGATCACCCACGGCTCCTGGCTCGTGAGCACCCAGCCAAACTGGTTGATGAAACCCTGCCCATAAACTTTTATGGTGGCGGGCTCGGTGGTCAGCAGCATGGTGCGCTCGCGCGGGCAGGCAAGGACTTCCTCCCACAGGGTATGACGCTCACCCTGGACTGCGGGCAAATCATCATAAACAACCAGCCAGTCATAGTTCCGGTCATCACGATCGAAAATGAAGCGGCAACGACCCCAAATCGTTTTCTGGCCCGGAAAGAAATCTTGCCAGATTGCGGTTACATCCCGGTCCGGGTGTTTGGTCAGAAACTTTACGCGAATTTCCTGGGTCGGATTCATGTCAACTCAAAAGCCTGTCAGTCGCCTGATCAATCCATGCAGAATATCAGCCGCATATCCCAGCCATGTACAGGCCCTGCGGCCGGCACGGCCAAAATGATAAGCAACGCTGCCATTCACTGACAGCGCCGCAGGTATGTTCGTGTTTGCAGAGTGATCTGCATCCTTCTCCACAACATCCGAATATCCTGATATCTGCTTCACCAGGCTCGGGGATACACATGCAACAGGAAAGTGCAGACCGAGCTGGCGCTGATACCAGCGATCAATGGCGCGATGTGCAGCCACCCAGGACCAGACCCGGGTCTCATCAGGCAGTTGTGACAAAATCCAGTCACGCGCAGCTTCTCGCACCAGATAGGCATGGGTAGTCGTAGCACCTTGAATCTGGTGGAGCGAGAACGAATCGTTGAGCCTTGCCAGTCGCCGTCCGGGTGACCACGGCTCAGTGCAACCGAGATAGCAGACCTCCCAGTCGCACTCGCGCAATGCCGTGGCCAATGCTGCAGCAACGCTGGAGAAATCAGGCTCGAAACTGATGTCATCCTCAAACACAAGCGTCACACGCCAGCCATTTTCCCTTGCCTTGAGCAAGGCACTGCGATGCGACAGCAGACAACCGGCCCGGCCTGCCCAGGTACCATCGCGCTTGCCGCCACGAAACCACGGGGACTGGCCAAAACCGGGAAGCTCACGGCCGAAACAAGCCGACAGCCTGTGCAGTTTTTCCGGGGGAATGAGGCCCTGTGCGTTTTGCTGGAACTGCTCCCAGCGATCTGTCCGGTGATCCAGATTGACGACAAGCACCCCGTCAATCAATTGCCACAAAGATTCTTCAGCGGATGATTGCATGGTCGCCTTTCAATCGCGCCATCGGGCACTGGCTGGTATGATGCACAAGACAAGGGAAGGGGAAGAATTACGCTCTGTATCATGCCCTGCCCGGCTTTCTGCCTGATGCCGCAGGACACTTTTTATGCGTTGCGAGGCTATCAAAAGCACCATTCCTCCGCAAGGATTCCCACTGGGCCACGCCACCATCCACTACCCGGCTCCCGGCATCCAGCTCCATGAAAAAACAGAGAAGAATGATGGCAACAACTGAAAAAATCCTGATCATCCGCCATGGCGCATTTGGCGATCTCGTGCAAGCCGAAGGGGCGCTTCATGACATCCGCACTTTTCATGCAGATGCCGAAATTGTTTTGCTGACAACCCCGCCGTTCCGGAAACTGATGGAACGATGCCCTCATATTGATCGCATCCTTCTGGATGAACGCGCTCCATTCTGGAAAATGGGCAAGGCATTGGCACTGCGGCGCACCCTGCTCACCGAACAGTTCACGCATGTTTACGACCTTCAAAGCAGTCCGCGCACGGCACACTACCAGCGCTGGATGAAAAGCGGATCAGTGCGAGTATGGAGCCGCAACAATAACCGTGCATCGGCAACAACTCCGGACCGGGAAGCCTATGCCGCGCAGCTTGCGGCAGCCATGGTGCCGGTTCACCACGCAGCCTGCCCGGACGCGTCATGGATGGCAGAGGATATGACCCCGCTTCTCGTGGCAGAGGGGATAATGCCCGGCTATATCGTGCTGATTCCCGGTTCAGCGGCAAAGCATCCGCAAAAACGCTGGCCGTATTATGCAGAACTGGCAAAAGAACTGATGACGCATGGCTACCAGATAGTGACAGCTCCGGGACCTGATGAGCTGGAGCTTGCCAAAACCATTCCGGGCTTCGCTTTATTGGGCAGCAAAGGCTTCCTCAACTGGTTCGAGTTGGCCGGCGTGTTGCAGAAAGCTGCTTTTGTCGTGGGAAACGATACCGGTCCAAGCCATATTGCCTCCTGCCTGAGCCGGCCGGGCCTGGTATTGTTTGGCTCGCACACGACCGCACAACGCACGGGCATTCTGCGTAAAGACTTTCATGCCATTGAAGTGGCTGACCTGAAGGAACTCCCGGTGCAGCAGGTGCTGGATGCCATGCTGCCAAGGCTGGCGAAGCCCTGAGTCATATTTCCGGATAACGCTGTCACCCGGCCGGGAAAAGCCTGTCCAAAAGCAGCCCGGCCACCCGGCCGGCTTCATTGAACTGATACGTTGCGCACATTGCATGCGAGCCGGACCAGCCGGAAAACCCGGTGACTTTATTCTCGGCCAGCAGCCTTTCCATGCCCCTCATGACACGATTCGCACGAGCCACCTGCGGCAATTGCAGAAGACCGACCCGACAGCCCGCCGTCAGCGCCTCATACACCATTGAAACGCTGTCCTCACTCACCCAGACGGTATCCGTCACAGCCAGCTGCTCGGCCAGCCAGCCCGACGGGCATTGTCCATGAGGCTGGAAGCGTTCACCGTATTTCTGCAGCAGGACGGCTCCCAGGCTTTCAGGCGTACGACGTGAGTCCGTGATGCACCAGGTGGCGCCCGCTTTGAGGCTGGCCATCACGGCCTCGAGCTGTTGCAGGATGGTGGTGTTGTCCCACTGCACATGCTTGCTGGGACCACCAATGAGAAACAGCACGCTGTCTGCCTTCTTCTCGCCCGGCCGCATGGGATTGAGTACGCCCCGGGTATTGATGACGCGCTCGCTTTCTCCAAGACCGTCATGCTCGGGTACCACCACGAGATCGAACAGGGAAACCGGCAGCGACGGCTTCATCAGCACCACCGCCTTGCCACCCGCCGCCTTGCGTGCCGCCAGAACACCGA
>JASLCO010000349.1 GCA_030146505.1 Moraxellaceae bacterium | reverse complement strand
GCCGATATAGCAAACCTTGTCGAAAGGCGCATCTTCACGGATTTTTGCCAGGGCAATTTCCGGCACGACAATGTGGTTGGCAAAAGTGGATGTGCCCATGTAATGCAGGATGGGCTTGCCATCCAGCGAGAAGCGCGAGCTGCCGTCCGGCATGAGTCCCTTGCCCTGCGTGGTGCGTATGGCCTGGCAAAGATTGGTTTTGCGCGAGAGACAGAATTTGCACTGGCGGCATTCCGGCGTGTAGAGCGGAATCACATGGTCGCCGGGCTTTAGCGAAGTCACACCCGCGCCCACTTCCAGCACCACGCCCGCCCCTTCATGGCCAAGAATGGCAGGAAAAGCGCCTTCGGGGTCGGCGCCGGAAAGCGTGTAGTAATCCGTGTGGCAAATGCCGGTCGCCTTCACTTCCACCAGCACTTCGCCGGCACGCGGGCCGGCCAGGTCAACCTCTTCCACGGTCAGGGGCTTGCCGGCTTCCCAGGCAATGGCGGCACGGGTCTTCATGATGGCTCTCCTGTGTGACGGCCTCACTGGCCGCTCTCGCAACAAAATCGGCTACAGGCCTGCCCGGAAACGGCGGCCCGCCTTGAGGCTGCAAGGGAAGCAAAAAGCGTGATTTGATGCCAGCCGTAATTACGGTGGCCGGCAGGCCATGCAGGAAATCCCGGGGAAAATCCCGCCGGCCCGGAGGCAGTGATATAAAGACGGTCCGCAGGAGTTCCGCATATGGGCGAAAAACAGCAGGCCATCCTCATGGCCCTGAACAGCATTCCCAAAGGCCATGTCACGAGCTACGGCGAAGTCGCCAGGCGCGCCGGCCTGCCCGGCTATGCCCGCCTTGTCTGCCGCGTCCTGCGCGAATTGCCGGACCGGGGAAAAACGCCCTGGTGGCGCGTCGTGCGGGCCGACGGCAAATCCGCCATGAGCGCCGACTCTCCCGGCGGCGCCGAACAGCGGCGCAAGCTCAAGGCCGAAGGCGTGACCTTCAAAGGCGAGAAGATATTGGGGCCATGGTGGTAAGCGCAGCCTTCCTTAAAGTTTTTTTGTGCCATCTGGCATGCCATGCACAAGGAGGCAACATGAAACAGGACGACAAGCCCGCCGCCAGAGTCCGGGAACTGGGCGATTTTCTCCGCTCCCACTCTCCCGCAAGGAAAAACCCACCCTGCCACCGGAGCACTCCATGAGCACGCCAGCCATACAGTTCAACGACGGAGCGGCCTACGAGCGCTATATGGGCTTGTGGAGCCGCGCGGTCGGCACGCAATTCCTGCACTGGCTGTCTGCTGTTGACGGCATGCGCTGGCTGGACGTGGGCTGCGGCAATGGCGCCTTCACGGAAATGCTGGCGCAGCAATGCGCGCCGGCCGCACTGGCCGGCATTGATCCCTCTGAAGAACAACTGGCATTTGCACGCACACTGCCCGCGCTTGCGACGGCCGATTTCCGTACTGGCAATGCCATGGCCCTGCCCTGGGATGACAACAGCTTTGATGCCGCCGTGATGCCGCTGGTGATTTTCTTTGTGCCGGAGCCAGCGAAAGGCGTGGCGGAAATGGCACGCGTGGTGGCACCGGGCGGCCTGGTCACGGCCTATGCCTGGGACATGCCGGGTGGCGGCTTTCCCTACGCGGCCCTGCAGGCGGAGATCGCCGCCATGGGTATTGTCATGCCGACGGCACCCAGCGTGGAGGCCTCGAGGCTGGAAGTGATGCAGTCACTGTGGCAGGACACGGGCCTGATGGAAGTGGAAACCACCGTGATCACCGTGCAGCGCGAATTTGCGGACTTTGATGCCTACTGGGACATCGTGCAGAGCGGCCCCAGTGTAAAAACCACCCGCGCCGGCCTCACACCGGAAGTGGCCGCAAGACTCAAGGAACGCATGCGTGAAATCCTGATGACAGACAGCAGCGGAAAGGTCACCGTCACGGCCAGGGCCAATGCCGTGCAGGGGCGCGTCGCCTTGTAGAAAAGACCGGACGGCTCCCGGGCCATGTGGAGGTTTTCCAGATGCGAAAAAACAGGCTGCCCACCCATGCTGCCGTACTGGCTGCACTCCTGCTGCTGGCCCTGCCCACGGCCTGCTCCCGTGTCTTCGAGGACAATGGCACCCATATGGCCTATGCCCTCGAGCAGGCTGCGCAGGAATTGCGCAGCTCGGCCGCCAGCGAGAAAGTGCTGCGCTACGAAACCCTCGACGCCCCCGGCCAGCCCTATTACGTTGAAATCACCCCCTCGGTTCAGGACGGCTGGCCCAACAAGGATGTCTGGAGCAGCTATCTTGTGGTTTCGGGAAAAACCTCCGGAGGCACGAGCTACCACAACCGATTCATTTACGTGCCCGAACGTCTTTACATCAGGAAAGACCAGGGCGGCGCCACCGAACTGCTGCTGCGCAAAGACGGCGACCGCATCAGCGTAGTGGGCATACGTTAAGGACCTGTTCCCGCTTGCCCCCACGGTCTGTCACCGCTCCCGCACAATCGCCGCACTCTCCCGCCTTCGCGAGCCGGGCGCTTTCCGCTAAGGTAAGCGCTTCACGAAGAGCCCGTGTCCATGTCCGCCACGCCTGCAAAAAAAGAATCCGTCCTTGAGGCCCTGCTCAACCGTCGCATGCTGATCTGCGTGTTCACCGGATTTTCCTCGGGGCTGCCACTCTACATCCTCATCAGCCTGCTGCCGGCCTGGCTGAAATCGGAAGGCGTGGACATCAAGTCCATAGGCCTCTTTGCCCTGATACAGCTGCCCTTCACCTGGAAATTCCTGTGGGCACCGCTGATGGACCGTTTCAGTCTGCCCTGGCTGGGCCGGCGCCGCGGCTGGATGTTCTTCACCCAGCTTTGCCTGCTGCTCACCATTCCCGGTTTCGGTCTGCTGGACCCGCAACAGGTGATGCAAGGCCCGCACACACCGCTGTGGCTGCATGAATGGCTGAGCGCCAGCTTTGCCGGCAATGCCGCCATCAAGCCGCTGCTCAATCTCTGGGAAATTGCCTGGCTGGCCCTGGCGCTATCTTTCTGGGGCGCCAGCCAGGACATCGTGCTGGATGCCTATCGTCGCGAATTGCTGCCGGAGGCCGAACTGGGCCTGGGCAACTCCATACACATCAATGCCTATCGCATTGCGGGACTGGTGCCCGGCTCACTCTCGCTCATCCTGGCCGACCATATGAGCTGGCAAAGTGTTTTTCTCATCACGGCCCTCTTCATGTTGCCGGGCATGCTGATGTCCCTACTGGTTCGTGAGCCCGTTACCGCCGCCGCTCCGAAAAACCTGCACGACTCCATCGTCCAGCCCTTCACCGAATTCTTCGGCCGTCACGGTATAGGCAGTGCCCTCACCATCCTGGCCTTCATGATCCTCTACAAGCTGGGCGACAGCATGGCCACTGCACTGGCCACGCCCTTCTACCTGGAGATGGGATTCAGCAAGACGGAAATCGGCGTGATCGCCAAAAATGCCGGGCTCTGGCCCGCCGTTTTCGGCGCCATGCTGGGCGGCTTGTGGATGATCAAGCTGGGCATCAATCGCGCGCTCTGGATATTCGGCATCGTGCAGGTGGTGTCCATACTCGGTTTCTTCTGGCTCTCAGAGGTGGGACACAACCGCCTGTTGCTGGCCGGCGTGATCGGCTTCGAGGCACTGGGCGTGGGCCTCGGCACGGCAGCCTTTGTTTCCTATATCGCGCGCACCACCAATCCGGCCTATACCGCCACCCAGTTTGCCCTGTTCACCAGCCTGGCTGCCCTGCCCCGCACCTTCGCCAATGCCGCCACCGGCTTCATCGTGGATGCGCTGGGCTGGCCGGTCTTTTTCCTGATCTGCTATGCCCTGGCCATTCCCGGCATGATCCTGCTGATGAAAGTCGCACCCTGGAATGGTGAACAAGAGCATGGCGATCAAGAGCACGGTGACCCCGAACCTCCGGAAACCCCCAAGGCCTCATGAACGCAATTCTTGCCGTTGAAAACCTGCACAAGGCATTCGGTACGCTGAAAGCCGTGGACGGCGTGAGCTTCAGCGTCAGGCCCGGCATCTGCTTCGGCCTGCTGGGCCCCAATGGCGCCGGCAAGACCACCACGATTGAAATGATTGAAGGCATCACCCGGCCGACATCGGGGCGCATTCTTTTCCGTGGCCAACCCATCAACCGTGATTTCCGCCAGCACTCCGGCATACAGTTCCAGCACACTGCCCTGCCGGATTTTCTGACCACGCGCGAAGCCCTCAATCTCTTCGGCAATTTCTATGACAACCAGGTGGCGCTGGACGAGCTGATTGCCGCCTGCTCGCTGGGCGATTATCTGGACCAGTACGCCACCAAACTTTCCGGTGGCCAGCGCCAGCGCCTGCTGCTGGCCCTCGCCCTGGTGAATGATCCGGATATCGTGTTTCTCGATGAGCCCACCACCGGCCTGGACCCGCAGGCACGGCGCAATTTCTGGACGCTGATAGAAAACATCAAGGCCCGCGGCAAAACCATCATCCTCACCACGCACTATATGGACGAGGCCGAGCTGCTCTGCGACGAACTGGCCATCATGGATCGCGGTCGCCTCATTGCCGAAGGCACGCCGCAGGCTCTTTTGCGCCAGCATTTCGATGCCATACGTGTGCGTCTCGATAAATCCGCTTTCACGCTGGCACCCGGGGAATGGCCCGAGCCGGTAGAGGTCCGCGAAGATGCGGTGGAGATTCTCTCCCGTGATGTGGCACAGACCTTGAGCCGGTTGATAGCACGCGGCATTCCGCTCACCAGCCTGGAAGTGCATCCCGCCACGCTGGAGGATCTTTTCATCAAGCTCACCGGTCATGCGCTGAGACAGTAACGATGGCGCTTCCACTATCTCCGGAACAGCAGCGCGCCCAACGTATTGCCATGCTGCGCGGCAGTATCAAGCTGCTGCTGGGCATAGGCTTCCTCTTTCTGCTGGTGCCCTTTTTCAAAAGCATTCCCTGGCCGGAATCGGAAGTACCGGAAGACAGCGTACTCGTCATGCCAGCCGACATCAGGGAGGGCGAAACCATCAAAGTCCGCCTGAAAGATGGCAGCGCTGTCTTTGTCACCCGCAGCACCAGCGCCCAGCGCGAAGATATGAGCCATCGTGCCGCCAGCGAATTGTGGTCGGTCTCGGCGCCGGGCATTGCCGATCAGGCATGGTGGGTGGTGAGTGCAAAGTCGGCACAGGATGAAGAGGTGCTGCTCCAGACAGAAACACCAAACAGCCCTGCACATCTGGGTACGCCGCATGGCCTGGCCTGGGATCTGGCGGGTCGTGCACTCAAGCCCGCTGCTTTCCCCGGCATATCCACAGTGAACAGCCAGAACCTCATGCCCATGCCTTTCAAACGCCATGATGATGGTGTGCTGCTGTTGCCTTTGCCTCCTGCCATACCTCCCGTGGAAACCCCGGAATGAAAAACTTCATCGCGCTTTTCCTCGCCCGCAACCGCGAGTTCTATCGCGACAAGGGCTCGCTGGCCTGGTCCATCTTCTTTCCGCTGGTACTGATCTTTGGTTTGAGCGCCGCCCTCTCCAATGACAAATACGTCTACAAGGTGGGCGTGCTGGGCGATGTGCCGGCAGCGAAACAATTGCTGCACGATGTGCCTTTTCTGGATGTGGTGGCTTACGAAGATGAAGCACTGGCCCTGCGTCGCCTGACGCGACATCAGCTCGATCTTGTCGTCAGTACCGCCCATGCTTCCGAGAGCAGCCAGCCGCATTACTGGATCAATACCCAGTCCAAGAAATCCTTTTTCCTGGAACAAAGCCTGAAGCAGCTGGCACCGGGAAAATTCAGCCGCGCCACGGTGAGCGGGCAGGAAGTGGGTTATGTGGCCTGGGTGGTGCCCGGCATCCTGTGCATGAGCCTGATGTTCTCCTGCCTCTACGGTATCGGCTATGTGATCGTGCGCTACCGTGACAACGGCGTGCTGAAACGTCTGCGCGCCACGCCCATAACGGCGCTGGAATTTCTTTCCGCGCAGGCGGCCTCACGCCTGCTGGTGAGCGTGAGCACGCTGTCGCTGG
>JASLCO010000325.1 GCA_030146505.1 Moraxellaceae bacterium | reverse complement strand
TCCGTCCCGGATTCAAAAAAAGTGACTCGGGCCACTCCTGCTGCATTCAAGCCACGCACGGCCGGCTTGTGCCGCCGGCAATTCGCTCAGGCGGGGCGCAACATCACTTCCGTCTGCTGCAAGGCCTGCTGCAAGGGCAGCGAGGAGCGCCGGACCTTGGCCATCAGCTCCGCGCCCACCCACAGCGTGTAGAGGGCCGGCGCCAGCGTGTCGGCATCCAGCGCCACGTGCAGCGAGCCCTCGGCCTGGCCACGGCGTATGGTGTCGGCAAGGTATTGCTCCACCCGGCGCATGCCCTCGGCCAGCACCTGGCGCATGGGTTCGGAAAGATCAGCCACCTCGCCGGAAAGCTTCACGGCCAGGCAGGCCTGCTGGCAGTTGCCGCCCTCGTGGCTGGCCCAGCGCCGGTAGTAATCCAGCAGGCGCTCGCGCACCGTGCCGCCAGGGCTTTCCAGCAGGGCCCGCAACTGCCCGGCATAAGCATGGAAATAGCGCTGCAGCATGTCGGCGCCAAAGGCTTCCTTGGACTTGAAGTAGTGGTAGAAGGAGCCCTTGGGCACGCCGGCCTCAGCCAGGATTTCCGCCAGCCCCACCGCCGCAAAGCCCTTGCCACGTATGATGGCCTCACCCGTGGCAAGCAGGTGTTCCCGCGTGTCGTGACGGGTATCGGGGCGCAGGGAGTCGGAGGGCGTTGTCATGGCCGGCACTCTAGTAGACCGACCGTCTATAATCAAGCGCAATCATCAATGTAAATGCTTGCTTACACAAGATTGGCCGTGAATAAAGGATTCAACCTTGATTCAGGAGGCTGACACCAAGGCCCGGCCACAGATGCTGGATGCCAACGCCAAGCGCCATGACCGCCACGGCCATTCACCCGGCCGGGCTGGCTGCCGATAATTCGGCAGTTGACGGCCCACGAGAACAAGAAAAAATGCGCCTGCCCCGTTTCCTGCTGCCGCTGCTGGCAGTCTGCCTGTTGCCTGCCTGCACCACCCTCAAGCCTTTTCCCTACACACCCGCCCCGGGCGTGGCCCACAGCGAAGAAACCCTGCCCGGCCCGGTGAGCGAAACCACGCTCTACGGCCAGACCTGGCTGCCGGAGGGGCGCCCGCCGCGCGCCATCGTGCTGCTGGTGCACGGCACCACGGAACACAGCGGCCTCTATGCACCGCTGGCCGAAGCACTGGTGCAGGCCGGTTACGGCGCCTACGGCCTGGACCTGCAGGGCTGGGGCCGCTCGCAGGGATTGGGCAAGCGCGGCTATGTGCATTCGCATGACGACTATGTGCGCGATGTGGCGGCCACCCTGAACACGCTGCGCAGCCGCTATCCCGGCGTGCCGCTGTTTGCCGCTGGCGAAAGCCTGGGTGGCACCGTGCTGCTGCGTGGCGAGATCGACAATGCCCTGCGCGTGCGCGGCCTCATCCTTGCCGATCCCGGCTACAAGCCCAGCCCCAGCCTGGCCGGCCTGCGCGGCCCCGGCTTCCTCAGCGAATTCGCGCTCTGGAGCGGCGGCATGTTCGGCAGCATCCTGCCCTCCTGGCCCACCCTGCCCTCGGACTCCGGCCTGCGCGTGGTGCTGTGCTCGCCCGTCACGCAACAGCGCTACCTGAAAGATCCCTATGTCAGCCACAACTGGCTGCCGGCCATCTACATCACCGCCATGAGCGACTCACAGCCGCTGATAGAAAAGGGGCTGAGCCAGATCAAGATACCCGTGCTCATCATCCACGGCGAAAAAGACAATCTGGTCCCCCTCTCTTCCAGCCAGGAAATCATGGACACCATCGGCAATCTCGGCACGCTTTATGTGATCAAGGATGGCTGCCATGCCAGCTTCACCGAAGAAAAAAGCTGGCCACTGTCGGCCGCCAAGATGGTGGAATGGCTGAACTTGCAGGTGGGTGATACGACGCGCTGAAAACAGGCAGCCCCCTCGACGGGGCATAAAAAAAGCGGGCATGGCCCGCTTTTTTTATGGGATTTATATACATGACTCCCTTGTTCTCTTGAATCGTCGTTCCGGCGAAAGCCGGAACCCATAAGGCGGTGAAAAAATGATGGCCGCATGGATCCCGGCTTTCGCCGGGATGACGAAAAAACCTAAAAGGTAGCCAAGTACCTTCAGCCCGGACCACGCCCGCTTCTTGTACTGCGCAGCGACACGATAATGCCTGCTGCCAGAATGCCGAGGGTAATGCCCAGCGACGCTGCCGCCGGAATCTTGCCCACAAAATGAGCCAGGAACACCTTGCTGCCGATGAAGACCAGCACCAACGCCAGCGCCACCTGCAGGTAGATGAAACGGTGCAGCAGGGCGGCCAGCGCAAAATACAGCGAACGCAGCCCCAGCACGGCGAAAATATTCGAGGTGTAGACGACAAAGGCATCCTGGGTCACGGAAAAGACAGCAGGCACACTGTCGACGGCAAACACCAGGTCGGCCGCTTCTATCACTACCAGCGCCAGGAAAAGCGGCGTGGCATGCAGCACGGCAGGCTGCCCGCCCCCGGGCGCCACGCGCACGAAGAAGCGATGCCCGTGCAGCCGTGTGGTGATCCGCATATGCCGGCGCAGGAAACGCAAGGCGCGGTTGTTTTCCAAGTCGGGCTTTTCGTCCTCGCCGGCCAGCAACATGCGCAGGCCGGTAAACACGAGGAAGGCACCGAAAACATAGAGTATCCATTCAAAGCGGTGCAGGAGCACAACGCCCAGCGCAATCATCACCGCACGGAAAACAATGACGCCGAGGATGCCCCAGAACAGTACGTCATGCTGGTGCTGGCGCGGAATGCCGAAGAAGGAAAAGATCAGCGCCATGACAAAAAGATTGTCCAGCGACAGCGACAGCTCCACGAGATAGCCCGTGTAGAAATCCATGGCACGGCCGGTGCCCGATTCGTGGCCTATCCAGGCGCCGAAGGCGCAGGCCACCAGCAGGTAAAACGCCGACAGCCCGAGGCTGTTGCCCACGCTGATTTCATGATGGTCACGATTGAGGATTCCGAGATCCACCGCCAGCAGGAGGATGACAATGGCCAGGAAGCACAGCCAGAACCAGACCGGTGTCCCCATGAAACCGGCGAACAGGAAAGCGGCATCCGGACATTCACGCCATGCATCCATGAATCCTTCTCCTTGGCGCCTGTTCAGGAACCCTGTCATTTCCGCGCTCGGCAAAGCGCGCGCCAGGCGGGAATGAAAGACGCTGCATTTTTCCGGGGGTGCTCCAGAAAACTTCTTTTGCAAAGACCTTGAACACGCTACTGAGGCTAAATCTTCCTGCCCTCGCCTTCTTGCAATACCAGAAAACCAGCAGCTTCCACATCATGTTTCCGCAAGGCAGCAGCCAGGTCCAGAACCGGCTGGCCTATGGATTCGTCAGTGAGCTGGAAGGTATTGAAATGTATGGCCAGCGAGGTGCCTGCCTGCAGGTCGCGGTGCGCCAGCACGGCATCTTCGGGATTCATGTGCACCGGGCTCATGAACCAGCGCGGTTCATAAGCGCCTATGGGCAGCAGGGCCAGGCGCGGCTCGCCCAGGCGCTCACGTATGGCGCGGAAATGTCCGCCATAGCCGGTATCGCCGGCAAAGAAAGCCGAGCCGGCTTCCGTTTCCACCCAGAACCCGCCCCAGAGGGTGAGGTCACGGTCACGCACGCCGCGCCCGGAAAAATGCTGGGCCGGCGTGAAATGGATTTTCATTTGCTCATGTGTCACTGACTGCCACCAGTCCAGCTCGGTGACATGCGTGATGCCATTGGCATGCAGGATGGCGGCATTGCCAAGGCCGGTGACCACGTGGGGATGGTCGCGCTTTTCCAGCCATTTCAGTGTGGCCAGGTCCATGTGGTCGTAATGGTTGTGGCTGAGCAGTACCACATCAATCGGCGGCAAATCCGCCAGCGCCACGCCTGCAGGGCGTACACGCTTCGGCCCCAGGTTCCTGAAAGGGCTTACACGCTCCGACCACACCGGGTCGGTCAAAAGATTGTAAGGTCCGATCTGCAGCAACACGGTGGCATGGTTGACGAAGGTGGCATGCCAGTCGCGCAGTTGCGTGGAATGGCGGGCCGGCGGCAGCGGAAAATCGGCGTTTTCTTCCCAGGCCGGCCATTTCGACGGCTTGCGCGTACGCAACCAGGTGAAGACATCGCCAAGATTGCGGGCATTGCGCTCCAGGTTGTGGAAATGCCGGCCGTTGTAATGATCGGACGCGGGATATTCACGTCCGGGCCGCACGAAAAGATGCTCGCGCACGCTTTCGCGGCGCAGCTGCAATTCATGCTGCCGTGAAGATTTTTCGCTCATGGCTTTTTTCCTGCTGTTTTTTCGGGCTTGCTTGTCTTGCCGGTTTTTTCAGGCGCTTTCCTGCTTTCCACTTTACCTGCCACCTTGCGCGCCGGCTTCCTGGCCCGAAGGGCGGCATCCAGCGCCAGGCGCCCCCAGTGGCGCAGACTGTCTTCATCATCATGAATGTCTTCGGGCGCACGGAAATAATTCATGTGCACGGGCTTGCCGTCTTTTTCGTAGATCCACTCTTCCAGTCCCGCCGCCTCGAACAGCGGACGGCTTTGCGCATCCACCTTGATGAAAAGCTGATCGTCCAGCACCACGGCAAAGAAAAGCTCGTCGGCATAAATGCCATAACCGCCGAACATGCGGCGCAGCCGTATCATGCCCAGGGGGCGCAAAAGGTCACGCAGGTATTCCGCATACTCCCCCGACACACTCATCTTTTTCTTCTCACTTGCTCACCTTTTGCCTTCTCACCTGTTTCACTCCTCCGCTCCGGGCGCAGGTAAAGCACCAGCCCGTCATGATCCGCGCTGCGCAGGGCTTCATGGGCCTGCGCCCGGCGGTTGACGCCGGCATTGCCGCGGCTCACGGCAATACGGCTCACCGCCGGCAACAGGCCGGGACTCACCAGCACATGATCCAGCGCCTCGCCATGGCAGTCATGCACATAGCTGTAACGCTCGGCCGGCGGCAGGTTTTCGTCCACGTCTGCCAGGCCGCTGGCCTTGATCCGGCCCAGCACGTCAACGCCGCCCAGCGCATCCAGGGTGGCATTGAAATCCCCCAGGAGCACCAGGCGCTCTTGCGGATGCATGGCCAGTTCGGCACCGAGCCATTCTGCCAGCACCTCCGCCTGGCGCTGCCGCTTGCGTGCCGTCTTTGCCGCTACGGCATCGTCATCGGAGCCACGCAGGGATTTCAGGTGCAGATTGATGATGTGCAACGCGGCACCGTCATCCATAAGCAACTCAAGATGCAGCGGCGGCCGGTCGAACAGGGCATGGCGGCCCAGCTTGCGTTGTGTGAGCAGGGCTTCCACTTTCATCACACCGGCATCCTGAGGCAGCAGGAAACCCAGGTTCATGCCGCCGTAGTCATGCCCTTCCAGCAGCAGGGCCTGGTAGTGGCGGCCACCGCGCGCCGTGATGGCCGCGGCAAGATCATCCAGCACTTTCAGGTTTTCAGCTTCCTGCACCGCCAGCACATCCGGTTCATGCAGCACCTGCATCACCTGCGCCGCCAGTTTTGCGAGCTTGCGCTGGTAGGCGGGCGTGGACAGCACCGCGCCACGCCCACCGGGCTCGTCATCAAAAAAGCGCTGCAGGTTTTGCGTGGCAATGGTGAATTCATGCACCGCCGCCAGCGGTACCGGCCGCATGGCCGCCACAGCGGGAGTACAGGCCGCTTCGCGGGCAGCGGCCATGGCAGCAGGCGCAGAAACACAACAGAGCAGCAACACAAGCACCAAGGCCATGCAGCGGCATGACATTAGGCTGATTCGAGAATGGCAATACTGCATGGCAGGGAGGTGAAACATGTCCGGCTCTTTATTCCAGCGAGCGATCCCGACGACACTGCTCGCGCTGGCGCTGGCAGCATGCCAGAGCACGCCAGAGCAGCGCGTGGTGGTGGACCCGAAAGGCCTGGACCAGGCCACCTATGAAAAAGACCTGGGCGAATGTAGCACTCTCGCCGACAACGCGGGCAAGCGCGGCTCCGCCGGCAAGGGGGCGGTCGGTGGCGCGCTGCTGGGAGGCGCGCTGGGCGGCATTTTCGGTGGGGGTCGCGGCGCGGCCACCCTGGGTGCCGGCGGTGCGGTCGTGGGTGGCGCGTCCGGTGCCGGCAAGGAAAGCAATACCCGTGACCAGATATTGAAGAACTGCATGGCAGGCCGGGGCTATCGGGTGTTGAACTGAGTTCGCGGGCGCATGAAAAATCTCGATGATTTTTCCTCCGGAAAACATCAACGTTCGGAGATTGTCGTTCCCTTGATGAGGAAGACAAAAGGATAAGCGGGACAAAAGCCCACAGGGCGCGCCTGTAACAAGTCCCCTTGGGGGATTGAACAGCCGCAGGCTGGCCCGAAGGGTAAGCGCAGCGAATAATCTTGGCGTTTAAAGCCCTGCTTGAAGCCATGAGATTCCCGCTTTGACCGAAGGAAATCCCGTGGAACGCGGGAATGACGGGTTAAAAATAGGGCAAGGTAGTCAAGTATATAAATCCCAAAAAAAAGCCCGGCAACGCCGGGCTTTTTTACGCAAGAACACAGGATCAGATTTTCGGATCATCCTTGTGCGCTTCATCTTCCTTTTCAAACTCGTGGGTATAGAGCTTGCGCTGGCGTTCGCTGCCATGGAAAAGGCTGCGAACGGCCACGAAGAACACCGGCACGAAGAACACGGCCAGCACGGTGGCGGTGATCATCCCGCCCATCACACCCGTGCCGATGGCCTCACGGCTGGCGGCACCGGCACCGGAAGCGAGGGCGAGCGGCAGCACACCAAGCGTGAAAGCCAGCGAGGTCATGAGGATGGGCCGGAAACGCATGTGCACGGCTTCCAGTGTGGCCTCGATCAGACCCTTGCCCTGTGCCTGCAGGTCCTTGGCGAACTCGATGATGAGGATGGCGTTCTTGGCGGACAGGCCGACGATGGTGATGAGGCCCACCTTGAAGTACACATCGTTGGGCATGCCGCGCAGGGTTACGCCGAGCAGTGCGCCAATGACGCCCAGCGGCACCACCAGCATCACTGCCAGCGGAATCGACCAGCTCTCGTAGAGGGCGGCCAGCACGAGGAAGACCACCACCACGGACAGCACGTAAAGCGCGGTGGCCTGCGAGCCGGAGACCTTTTCTTCATAGGACTGGCCGGACCATTCAAAGCCGAAGCCTTCCGGCAGCTTCTTGGCGATGGCCTCCATGGCAGCCATGGCTTCGCCCGTGCTGCGGCCGGGAGCGGCATTGCCGGCGATCTTCACCGAGGGATAGCCGTTGTAGCGCTCCAGGCGCGGCGACCCCATGATCCAGTCCACCGTGGCAAAGGCCGAGAAGGGCACCATTTCACCGCGGCTGTTGCGCACACGCAGTTGCAGCACGCTTTCCGGCAGCAGGCGATCCTGCGCGCTGCCCTGCACCGTCACGCGCTTCACGCGGCCATCCAACACGAAGTCGTTCACGTAGGACGAGCCGAAGGAAATCGCCAGCGTGCTGTTGATGTCGCCCACCTGCACGCCGAGGGCGCGCGCCTTTTCACGGTTCACGTCCACCTTGAGCTGCGGCGTGTCTTCCTGGCCTTCCGGATGCACACCAACCAGCACCGGCTCCTGGCTGGCCATGCCCAGGATCATGTTGCGCGCTTCCATCAGCTTGTCGTGGCCGAGGCCACCGCGATCCTGCAGGCGGAAATCGAAGCCGGAGGAATTGCCCAGTTCGGGAATGGGGGGCGGATTCAGCGCGAAGATGAAGGCGTCCTTGATCTGCGAGAGCGCGCCCATCGCGCGTCCCACCACCGCGGTGACATGCTGGTCCTCGCCTTTTCGCTCGGCCCAAGGCTTGAGCGTGACGAAGGTCAGGGCACCGTTCTGGCCACGGCCGAAGGGGCTGTAGCCCACCACGGCAATCACATTCTCGATGTTCTTGTCGGTGGCGTAGTACTTCTCCATCTGCTCCACCACGGCCAGCGTGCGGCCCTGCGTGGCACCGGCCGGCAGCTGCATCACGGTGAGGAAGTAGCCCTGGTCTTCATTGGGCAGGAAGGAGCCGGGCAGGCGCACATAGAGCAGGCCCATGGCCACCACGATGACGCCATAGATCACGAGATAGCGGCCGGTCTTGCGCACCATGCCGGCCACCACGCCCTGGTAGCGGGTGGTGGTCTTCGTGAAGCTGCGGTTGAACCAGCCGGCAAAGCCTTTCTTTTCCTCGCCGTGCTTCATGGGCTTGAGCAGCGTGACGCACAGTGCCGGCGTCAGCGTGAAGGCCATGAGGATGGAGAAGAGGATGGAAGCCACCATGGACAGCGTGAACTGGCGGTAGATATTGCCCACGGAACCCGAGAAGAAAGCCATGGGAATGAATACGGCCGCCAGCACCAGGGTGATGCCCACCAGCGCGCCGGAAATCTGGCCCATGGCTTTGCGCGTGGCTTCGCGGGGCGACAGGCCCTCTTCGCTCATGATGCGCTCGACGTTTTCCACCACCACGATGGCATCGTCCACGAGGATGCCGATGGCCAGCACCATGCCGAACATGGTGAGCACGTTGATGGAGAAACCGAACACGAACATGGCAGTGAGCGTGCCCAGCAGGGCCACCGGCACCACGATGGTGGGAATGAAGGTGGCGCGCAGGTTCTGCAGGAAGAGCAGCATCACGAGGAAGACGAGGATGATGGCTTCCACCAGTGTCTTGATCACTTCCTCGATGGACACCTTCACGAACTTGGTGGTGTCGTAGGGCACATCATATTCCACGCCCGGCGGGAAATACTTGCTGAGTTCGTCCAGCTTGGCGCGCACGGCGGTGGCCGTGGCCAGCGCGTTCGCGGTAGGCGTGGGCTGGATGCCGATGCCGGCCACCGGATGGCCGTTCTTGCGGGCGATGACGGAATAATCCGAAGCACCAAGCTCCACCCTGGCCACATCATGCAGGCGCACCACGGAACCGTCCGGATTGGCGCGCAGGATGATGTTGCCGAACTGCTCGGGCGTGGTGAGGCGCGACATGGGCACCACGATGGTGGCATTGAGCTGCTGACCTTCAATGGAAGGCAGACCGCCCAGCTCGCCGCCGGCCACCTGCACGTTCTGATCCTGGATGGCGGCAGTAACGTCGCCCGGTGTCAGGTTGAGGCCGGTGAGGCGGGCATTGTCCAGCCAGATGCGCATGGAATATTCGCCACCGAAGAGCATGGCCTGGCCCACGCCTTCCACACGGCGCACGGCATCCAGCAGGTTGTTGGTGGCGTAGTCGGCAAGATCGGCGCGCGAGAAGGAGGCCGAGGTCGAGGCCAGCGTCACGAACATCAGGAAGTTGTTGTTGGCCTTGTCCACGCGCACGCCCTGCTGGCGCACTTCCGCCGGCAGGCGGGGCTCCACGCGTTTCAGGCGGTTCTGCACTTCCACGAAGGCGATGTCGATGCTGGTGCCGGGCTTGAACGACAGCGTGATGCTGGCCGTGCCCGAGGACTCCGACGTGGAATACATGTATTGCAGGCCTTCGGCGCCGTTCATTTCCTGTTCGATGACGGCCGTCACCGTATCTTCCAGGGTTTTCGCCGAGGCGCCCGGATAGGTGGCCGAGAGCGCGATGGTGGGCGGGGCCACCGTCGGGTACTGGGCAATGGGCAGGCCGCGCAGCGAGAGCAGGCCGGCCAGCATGATGAGGGTGGCGATCACCCACGCAAAAACGGGGCGATCCACAAAAAACTTGGCCATGAGTGCGTGCGCTCCTTACTGGGCCTTCGCAGGCGTATTGGCAGGGGCTTCCGCCGGCTTCGCCCCCAGCGGCACGGCCTTGGCCGGAGCACCGGGATGCACCTTCTGCAGTCCTTCCACGATCACCTGCTCACCGCCGCTCAGGCCTTCGGTCACGCGCCAGAGATCGCCCTGGGCGATATCGGTCTTCACCGGCTGCTGGGCCACGACACCGTCTTTCACCAGCATCACGTAGGCGCCCTGCGGCCCCCGCTGCAGCGCACGCTGCGGCACGGTGATGGCCTTGCTGTCCACGGCCTGCTCCACGCGCACGCGCACATACATGCCCGGCAGCAGCAAATGGTTCTTGTTGGGGATTTCGGCGCGCAGGCTGATGCTGCCCGTGCCCGGATCCACCGCCAGGTCGGAAAACAGCAGGCGGCCTTTTTCCGGATATTCCGAGCCATCCTCCAGGATCACCGCCACCTGGGCCTGGCCGGCACTCTGCAGGCTGCCGTCCTGCAGCGAACGCTTGAGGTTGAGCACATCCACGCTGGACTGCGTGAAATTCACATACAGCGGATCCACCTGCTGGATGAGGGCCAGCTGTGTGGCCTCGCCCTGCCCGACCAGTGCGCCTTCGGTCACCAGCGCACGGCCGATGCGGCCGGAAATCGGCGCCGTCACGGTGGCATAGCCGAGGTTGAGGCGGGCGGTTTCCTGCGCGGCTTTGGCAGCGGCCACATCAGCCACAGCCTGCTTGGCATTGGCCACGGCAAGGTCGTAGTCGGACTGGCTGATCATTTTCTTGCCGATCAGGGATTCGGCGCGGTCGGCCTGCGCGCGGGTCTGGTCGCGCACCGCTTCGGCACGCGCCACGGCGGCCGTTGCACTGTCATAGGCCGCCCTGAAGGGCGCCGGATCAATGCGGAACAGCACATCGCCCGCCTTTACATCACTGCCTTCATGGAAGACACGCTGCTGGACGATGCCAGCCACGCGCGCACGCACATCCGCTGTGCGCACGGCCTCGATGCGGCCCGGCAGTTCAGTGGTCAGGGCCAGCTTGCCCGGCGCAATGGTGACCACGCTCACTTCCGGCGGCGGCATGCCGCCGGCCGCACCGGGGGCTGCTCCCTGCTTGTCGCCGCAGGCCGTGAGGGCCAACGCCGAAGCAAGCAACAGGGAAGAAGGAATCAGGCGTCCATTGGTATGCATGGTTTGCTCCCGGCAATTCGGAATTCATTCATTAACGGGCAACAGCACCGGTTAACGTAAAAACCCGCATACACAGGATGCGGGCAAAGGCGGTGATCGGTACTGTTGCAAAGACGGGCGACGCTAGCAGTATCCCCGTTTGAAGCAAAGCGTAGTTGAGACAGGCACCGGCAGGGCTGGCGCAAAAAGGCCGGTTACCAGAAATGAACAGGCGGAGTGGTCGCGAAAAATGCGGCATGGGCCAGCCCGGCTTCATGCCACGGTACTGCCGGTTTCCTGCAATGCCATGAACATCAGTCCTCAATGGCATGGCAAAAAAGAGTTCATGTACGCGACTCCCCTGAAAGAGCCTTCGTCATCCCGGCGCAGGCTGGAATCCATACGACAGTGGATTTTTCACCTCATCATGGATTCCGGCCTGCGCCGGAATGACCGCTCAGGAAGGCAAGGGAATCTTCCCGAGGAAATGCACGGTCAATGCTGATGCGCCGGTGCTGACTGCCCATCCACCTGCAAGGGCCGCACGACAGCGTCCACCGCCACGCGGCCGGCCTTGCGGAAAACCAGGGTCAGCGGCACCTTGTCACCCGCCTTCAGCGGCTGCTTCATGTCGATGAGCATGATGTGGCGGCCACCAGGCGCAAACGCCATCCGCTGACCCGGCGCCAGATTGATCAGCGGCAGCCGCTGCATGCGCATGAGGCCGCCCGCCATGCTCATCTGGTGCATCTCGGCCTTGGCGGCCACCGGCGTTTCCACCGCCAGCAAGGCATCCGGCACGCTGCCATTCTGCAACACCACATAAGCCGCGTTGTTCTTTGCCACCGGCGGCGCCTCGCTGACCCAGGCATCCGTCACCACCGGCATCGTGCCGGCCGTTTCCGCCCAGGCCGGCAGGCCCAGCAACATGGCACACATCAAAAGAACGGTTTTCATGGTTTCCCCTCTTGCCATCTTGTGGCCTGTGGCCGAGGCCACCGGTCCTGCCGTTGCCGGCGCATCACGCAGGGTGACCGCCGGCAGAAATATTTTCCAGCCCTCAGAACCAGCGTTTGCCTTCGGTCTGAAGGAGCCGCACGTCCGCCACGATCTCCGCCGTTTTCGCATCATTGGCGTAGAGCTTGCGCAGGCGGCCCTGCGCGTCCAGCAGATAGATATAGTCGCTGTGGGTGAAATTGTAGCCGGCGGCGGAATCGCCTTTTTCCCGGATATAGACCACGCCGTACTGCGCCGCCACGGCGGCGATTTCGGCATCGCTGCCGGTGGCGCCGATGATGCGCGGATCGAAATGCTGCACATAGGCCGTGAGGTTGGCCAGGCTGTCGCGCTCAGGATCAAAGGAGACGAACAGCACTTGCGTCCCCGCCGCCTCCCCACCCAGTTCCTTCAGCACCTGCTTCAACCGTGCCAGCACCAGCGGGCAGACATCGGGGCAGGAGGTGAAACCGAAATTGAGCAGGACCACCTTGCCGCGCAAGGCGCGCGTATCCAGCCGCCCCTGCGTGCCCGGCAGCACGAAATCGCCGCCCATTTTCGTATTGACCGGCATAGCGTCCAACGCACGCTGCCTGGCCAGATATTGCGCACCCAGCATCACCGCAACAAAGAAAATGGCCGTGGCGAGGGCGATGAGGGGGATTTTCTTTTCAAACATGGCAGGGCCGCCTGTGAAACGTGAAACGTGAAACGTGAAACGTGAAACGTGAAACGTGAAACGTGAAACGTGAAACG
>JASLCO010000291.1 GCA_030146505.1 Moraxellaceae bacterium | reverse complement strand
GCCAGGCCAGGAAGGGAACCTGGCGCAGTTCCCTGAAGGCGGCTTCGTCGTTGATGCGGAATGTCATGCCTGTCTCCGTTTTACGGGATGGGGATTCGGGTAGGAGCCGGGTAGTCAGAAGAAGCTGACCGCCGGGTCGATGCGCCGGACTGTAGCCCCGGGCCGGCCGGAAAGCAGTAACCGCTCCTGACGGTTGTATGTCCCTGGCGCCTTGCCCGGCCCGACTTGACAGGCTCTCGACCACGACGTTACAAATTAACCAAATATGTAACGATGAAATCCGGAGCTTGCCATGGAAACCGCCGCCCGCCCAGCCCCTGCCGCCCAGGCATCCACACCTGAACCCGGCAAGCTCGTCCCCCTGGCCCTGGGCCCGGATTCCCTGGCCTGGCAGCATGCCGGCGACAATCTGCAACTGCTCATGGCCGGCACCACCCTGGTCCTGCAGGTGGCCCATCCCGTGGTGGGCGCCGGTGTCGGCGATCACTCCGTCTTCAAGAAAGACCCCTGGGGCCGGCTCAAGCGCACCACGGAATGGGGCCTGCGTCTGCTTTACGGCGGTCCGGTCAAAGCCCCCATCGCCGGCCAGGCCCTGCGCGATATGCATCGCAATATCAAAGGCCAGGACGACAAGGGCCGCCGCTATTTCGCACTCGACCCCGAGGCCTATGCCTGGGTGCATATGACCACCTACTACGCCATGGTGATCACACAGAAATACTTCGCCGATAAACCTTTCACGGCTCTGGAAGAAATCCAGTTGTATGAGGAATGGCTGCAGCAGGGCCGCGTACTGGGCATACGCGATGCCGACATGCCGGCCGATGTCGGCGCCTTCCGGGAATATTTCGACAATATGGTGCGCAACCGCCTGGAAGACACGGACACTGCGCGCTATCTGCTGGATGTCAGCCTGAGCAGGGTGAAAAAGCCGCCACAGCTGAAATGGCTGCCTACCATCATCTGGGATACGGCCTATGCCACGGCCGGCAGTTTTGCCAAACTCGCCTGCTACGCGACCATGCCAGAAGCCCTGCGTGAAAAATACGGCGTGGCCTGGGATGAAAAAGCGCAAAAGCGTTTCCGTCGCATGCAGCGCGTGGTGAAAGCCAGCCTGCCCCTGCTTCCGGACAAGCTGCGCTATATGCTGCCAGCCTATGAGGCCCTGAAAGGAATTCCCCCGCACTATGAGCGCAAACAGCATGAACGAACCGGTCTGGCTGCATGAGCTGACCGGCCCTGCTGACGAGGCCGGCGACGACACACATACCCGCATCCTCGATGCGGCCTATGAGCTTTTTCTCACTTTCGGCCTGCGCCGCAGCACCATCGAAGATATCGCCAAGCGTGCCGGCATAGGCCGGCCCACGCTGTATCGCCGTTTTGGCGATAAAGATGCCGTGATGCAGGCCGTCATCATGCGCGAATCACGTCGCCTCACGACCAGTGTGTGGAAACAGGTGCAAGACATTCATGATCCGGCACAAATGCTGGCACATGCCTTTGTGGTAGCCACGCGTACCGTCGCCACGCATCCGCTCACGCAACGCCTGCTGCAAACCGAACCGGAATTCATCCTGCCACATATGACGCTGAAGGCCGGCCCCTTTATCGATATCGGCCATGTGCTGATAGGCCCGGGCGTAAAAAAGCTGCAGGCAGATGGCAAGCTTTCAGGCATTGATACGGATTATCTGCTGGAAGCCCTGGCCCGGCTTTTCATTTCCATCGTGCTAACGCCCAGCAACCTGGTGGATGCCAATGACGAGAAAAAGCTGGAGAAAATGGCGCAGGCCCTCATCCTGCCGCTATTGAAGAAAGCAGACTGAATCCGGCTGCCCATAAAAAAGGGAACCATATACATAACAAATTCAAGGCTCGTCATTCCCGCGAAAGCGGGAATCTCCTGCACATTGCCCAGGGTGTTAAACACTGAGATTCCCGCTTTCGCGGGAATGACGGCGTCTCAAAAGTGCGTGTTTTGCCATGTATATAAATCCCATAAAAAAGCCCGCATTAGGCGGGCTTTTTTATTTCAGGCAAGCGCGAAAAATTACAGGCGCTCAATCACCGTGGCCGTGGCCATGCCCTGGGCGATACACATGGTCTGCAAGCCATAACGCGCACCGCGACGCTCCAGCTCGTTCACCATCTTGGTCATGAGGATGGAACCAGTGGCGCCCAGCGGGTGGCCGTGGGCAATGGCGCCACCATTCACGTTCAGGCGTTCGTGGCCTATGCCCAGTTCCTTCATCCAGATCAGGGGCACAGGCGCAAAGGCTTCGTTCACTTCGAAGATATCGATGTCGTCGAGCTTGAGGCCTGCGCGGGCAACCGCCTGCACGGTGGCCGGAATCACTTCCATCAGCGCGAGCGTCGGATCGCCGGCAACGCAGACGCGCGACAGAATGCGCGCACGCGGACGGAAACCGTCACGCTCGGCCGTGGCACGGTCGGCAATCAGCAGCACACCGGCACCATCGGCAATGGTGGAGGCATTGCCGGCGGAAATCCTGCCGGTCTCCGGACGGAAAGGCTTGGGCAGGGTGGACATCTTCGCCAGGTCCAGCTTTTCACGAATGGTTTCGTCGTAATCGATGCGCACGCTACCGCCATTGGCATCCAGGCCATCAAGCGCAGCAATCTGGCTCTTGAACCAGCCTTCACTCTGCGCAGCCCAGCCACGGTGGTGCGACTCGATGGAAAATTCATCCAGCTGGGTTTGCGTGAGGCCGTGCATGTCAGCCAGGCGTTCGGCAGATTCGCCCTGGTGAATGATCTCGTACTTCTCTTTCAGTCTGGCGTTCACATTGGAGAAATGGCCGATGTCGGAAAACATGGGCACGCGGCCCATGGATTCGATGCCGCCGGCGAGGGCGTAATCCGCATCGCCGGCCAACACTTTCAGCGCGGCCAGATGCACGGCTTCCTGCGAGGAACCGCAGGCGCGCTGCACAGTGAACGCATTGGTAGTGATGCTGAGGCCGGAGAGCAGGCCGGCCATGCGCGAGATGTTGTTTCCTTGCTCGCCGCGCACGGTGACGCAACCGGTGATGAGCTCGCTGATTTTTTCCGGAGCAATCCTGGTGCGGTCCAGCAGGGTATTGATGACATGGGCATAGAGCTCGGTGGGCTCCCAGGCACGCAGGGCACCTTTTTCGGCATGGCCGCGGCCTATGGGGGAACGGACAGCATCGATGATGACGGCTTCACGGACAGACACGATAAAACTCCATGGTCACAGGAGCGCGGATTATGTCAGCCGGCCCCAAGCCTGTCAGCGTCGTAAAAGTGGCCAGATATTGGCCGATTGCGCCGTATCCGGCCTGAAAAAGCGTCAGTTGCGACCATTGCCCGCCACTTGGGCGCCACGCTAAAAAGCCGCCTTACCCTTCATGGCGGTGAAGCAGGTTCACCGCTGGCGGCATAGCCACAAGAAAAGCCCGCCCCAACAAGGAGAGCCACCATGACTACCTCCACCTCCATCAAGACGACAGCCGATCGTCCCTGGCTCAAGACCTATGCCGAACTCGGCCTTTCCTGGGATCACACGCTGGCCGTGCCGGAAAAAAGCCTGGCGGATTACATTGAGGAGCATGTGGCGGCCTTGCCCGAGCACACGGCGCTGGTCTATCTCGGCCAGACCATCAGTTATCGTGCATTGGACGAGCAGGCCAACCGCCTGGCGAATGTGCTGAAGGCCGAGGGCTGCGGCCAGGGCGACGTGCTGGCCATACACCTGCCGAATACGCCGCAATACATCCTGGGCTTCGTGGCCGCCGCCAAGCTGGGCATGGTGGTCACCAGCATTTCCGCCCTGCTCACGCCGCCGGAAATCGCCTATCAGGCCAATGATGCAAAAATCAAAGTGCTGCTTTCGCTGGATGCACTGTTCAACGCTGCCGTGAAACCCGTGCTGGGCCAGATTCCTTCGCTGAAAGCCGTGCTGGTCTCCAGCGCCACTGAACTGCTCCCCGGCATGCCCGTGGCGCAAATTGCCAATGCGCAAGAAAGTGGCGTGAAAATCCTGGGGCTTTCCACCGCGCTGGCTGCTGCCCCCGCTACGCGCGTGCATACCCCGGCCGCTCCTGACGACGTGATCTTCCTGCAATACACCGGCGGCACCACCGGCAAGCCCAAAGGCGCCCAGCTCACGCTGCGCAACATCATCGGCAACAACCTGCAGGTAGACGTCTTCAACCGCTATGAAACCGGCAAGGAAGTGTTTGCCTCCGCCTTTCCCATGTTTCATGTGGGCGGCACGGCCATCACGTTCAACGCCCTGCGCTGTGGCGCCACCTATATCGTGATTCCCGACCCGCGCAATGTGGATCACTTCGTCGCGGAAATGAAACGCTTCAATCCCACGGCACTGATGGCCGTGCCGGCTCTCTACCAGATGATGCTGGCCAATCCGGATTTCCGCGCCCTCGACTTTTCCAGGCTGAAAATGGCAGTGACGGCGGCTGCGCCTTTTGCCGTGGAAGAGCTGAAGAAAGTGGAAGCCGTGATCGGCAGCGGCAAGATGAGCGAAGTCTACGGCATGACCGAGACCGGCCCGGTGCAGACCTGCAATCCGCCACAGAAATACCGCCTGGGCTATGTCGGCTTTCCCGTTCCCGGCACCGAACTGCGCCTGGTGAATCCGGAAAATCCGCTGGAACAGGTACCGCTGGGCGAGCCCGGAGAAATCATGGTGTCCGGCCCGCAGGTGATGAAAGGGTATTTCGGCGATGTCGGCGCCGATGCCCTGCGCGACATCGACGGCCTGCGCTGGATGATGACAGGCGATATCGCCGTGATGGATGAAGACGGTTATCTGCGCATCTGCGACCGCAGCAAGGACATGATCATTGTCGGCGGCTACAAGGTGTTTTCCGTGGAAGTGGAAGGCAAGCTGGCATCGCTGCCCTTCATTGCCATGAGCGCCATGGTGGGCCGTCCGGATACCGAACGCCCCGGCAATGAAGTCGCGCAGCTTTATGTGCAGCTGAAGCCCGGCGTGGTGGAAAGCGAAGAGGCCCTGCGCGCAGAAATCATCAGCTTCTGCCGCGCCAATATGGCGCCCTACAAAGTGCCCAAGGAAATCTTTTTCATCCCTGCCATTCCACTCACTTCGGTAGGCAAGATAGACAAGAAGGCCCTGCGCCAGAAATAAGCGGCCATCAAGAAAAAGCGCCCTGCCCCTTGATAAACAGGACGGGACAGCACCCTTGAAAAGCATTTTTCAGAGACATCGTCATTCCCGCGAAAGCGGGGATGACGGGCAATGTCTTTTCATTAAAGCCCGCACCGTTTTCACGCCGGCATCTTCACGCGTGATTTCATCAGCCAGCGCAAGAGCAGAGGCAGCACCGCCACCAGGGTCAGCACCAGCAATGCCTGCGCATCCAGAATGTCTTCGGGGCTTTGCAGGCTGGCCAGTGTCTGTCCGGCCTTCACGAATACCACGTCCAGCGGCAGCATGCCGATCTGGCTGACCACGAGGAAACGCCATGCCGGCACCCGTGTCAGCCCCATCAGCAGGTTCACCACGAAAAACGGTGGCGTGGGCGCCAGGCGCAGGGCCAGCAGATAGAGAATGCCATCCTTGTCCAGGCCGCGATTGACGGCATCCACCCAGCGCGGCCAGCGTGCTTCCACGCGTTCACGCAGGAAATAGCGCGCCAGCAGCATGGCGCCAGTGGCGCCGGTACTGCTGGCAAACGACACCATGAGCAACGCCTGCCAGAAACCGAAAACAGAACCCGCCAGCAGGGTAAGCAAGGTGGCCACCGGCACGGAAAAGGTGGTGGCCAGCACAAAGCCGGCAAAGAAAACCGCAGGCGCCAGCAGGGGCCTCTGGCCGGCCCATTGCTGCCACTGCTCATGGTGTGCCTGCAGGGAGGAAAAGCTCAGCCAGCCGCCGTAATGCAGCCCGAGACAGGCCCCCATAACCAGAACAAGCACAGCCAGGATCAGCAAACGCCAGCGCATCAGGAATTCCATACGAAGAAACAGCGGCCACTATAGCGTCAGCGTGCTGGCCGGCTCCAGTTCGATGCCGGAGCAAAAACCACAGACAAACAGCATGCCCTTGGCTATGGTGAAGTCTTCATTTAACGGAGGGCACGCCATCATGGTCCTGGAATCCCTGCGCGCCGCCGGCGTAAAACTGCTGCTCAACAAGTATTTTGAAGACATCGGCGAAGTTGACGAGGTCGACATCAATGCCAGGCTGGATCACGCCACCCTGCTGATTTCTCCCAAGGGGGAAATGCAGCGTGTGCGCCTGGAAGTCAGCTATCGCGTGGACGACGATGCCTTCGTGCTGGAAAAATTCCAGTGCGAGCGGGTATGGATAGAAAACGTGCTCAACCGCTATGTGGCCGGCCTGCGCATAGGCATTGAAAACCCCACCGTCCAATCCCTGCTCAAGCACCTGCTCTGACGTGCTCCCGGAATGACAGCTTTCCCGTCGGGGCTGGCGCATAATCACCACCCCGCCGCCCCAGCCCACCGGATGCCCCCATGGAACGCAAGCTCGACCTCACTCTTTCCCACAGCCTGATCGGCCTGCGCTCGCGCGCCTGCAGCGAAGAAGAAATGGCCTGGGGAGAAGGTAACCAGCAGCAGGGCCTTCTCCTGCTGGACGGGCTGGTGGTGATGGACCCGCTTTCCGACGAGGAATTCGGTGCCGATGTCATCATCCGCACGCCCGCGCGCTTTTCGCCGGACAAGCGCGCGCAACGACGCCTGAAAATCCCCTTCCGGGTGCTGGAACCCGCC
>JASLCO010000269.1 GCA_030146505.1 Moraxellaceae bacterium | reverse complement strand
GTACCGCCGGAAATGCTCTTGCCATCACGGGCCATCTGGCGGCCGCGTTTTTCCAGGATGGGCCAGCGCTCGGCCACGAGGCTCAGGCGCTTTTGCAGGGCATCCACGCGGGCGGCAGCGGCAGGCAGGCTGCCCTGGCGCTTCTGCAGGGCGGCGGCGGTATCACGCAGGGCGCGCAGGTCGTAGGCGCGCTGGTCCAGCAGCAGCTTGAGGCGTTGCAACTGCACGTACTGCTGGAAACCTTCGTTGAAGGGATGCTGGGCAAAAAGATCGTAGAGCAGGGACACGGTACCCGGGTCCACCGGCGTGACAGAGGGAGCCACGTCCATGGGATCGGCATTGCTGCCGCCGTCGGAGCTGGGGCTCAAGCCATTCAGCCATTCCGGCTTCTTGATGCTCTCGCCGAGCTTGTCGAGGTCGCCCAGTTGGTTGTTCAGGGTGGTGATGGCCAGCTTGTAGCCGAAGAAGGCCTGCTGGCTGGCATTGAGTCCTTCGTAGGCCCGCGGTGCCAGGATCATGGCTTCCTGCACGGAGGGGTCGCCCGGATTGCGGGTCAGCAGTTCCAGCCAGAAGGACAGCGAGCGCTTGTAATCCTTCTTTTCAAAATTGGCATAGCCCAGCGCCAGCAGTGCGGCATTACTGAACGGACCTTCAAGACGCACGTTGACGAGGGCATCTCGGGCCTTGTCCGGGTCTTGCTGCTGCAGGAAGTTGTAGCCGATGGCCAGCGCAGCACGATCTTTCAGCGCATTGGTTTCGGAATCACTCACCGGCAGGTTCATCACATCCTGCAGGAGGCGCACGCCTTCGGGCGAACGGTCGGCGCGCAGGTGGGCGACGCCGGTGTTGTAGGTGGCATAGGCGCCGAGCTGCGAATCCAGGGGAATCGGCGCCAGTAGGTTGCGCGCCTCGGTGAATTCGTTGCGGCTCATCATCACGTTGGCCAGCATGACGCGGCGCTCGGCTTCCAGCGGAGTGACTTCCGCATCCAGCGGCACGTTGAGGATGCGTTCAGCCTCGAAATAATTGCCCTGCTGGTATTGCAGGCGGCCCTTGCGGAACAGGATTTCGTTGCGGGTCTGCGTGCGCATGTCGCGATTGGCCATGCGCGAGAACGTGGTGTCGGCTTCGTCGGGCATGCCGAAGGCGCTGTAGAGATCGCCCAGCAGCAATTCCGAGGTGGTGATGCTCTCGTCGATGCGGCCCATGGCCTTGGCCAGCAGGATGTCGTTCAGGGCGGAGAAGCTGTCGCCCTGGTAGTAGTCGTACATGGTCGTGCCGAGCACGACTTCACTGGCTTCCTGGCGGACATTGAGACGTTTGCGCAGATCGGCGGCATCTGCCGCCTGGTTCAAGCTGAGAGCGGCGACGGCAAGCGCAAGCAGTTGCGGGGCGCGTCGAAAACGGAACGGCTGATTCATGGCCCGGATAATCCTGTGCGGCTGCCTGACTTACTGGATTTCCCACTCCCGGAAGCGGATCTCGCCCTGAGTGTGGGTGGCATTGTCTGCCGCCTTGATTTCGACGACCTTGCGGGCAGCGCCCTTGGTGAGGTTGTAGGTGGCGGTGCGCTGGAAATCCTTGCCGCCCGGATCGTAACCGGTCATGACGACCTTGATGGTGTGCTGGCCGCTCGGCAGGTTGCCGGCATAGATGCGCTGCATGCCACCTTTGGCGAGTGCGCTGTATTCCTGGTCGCTGTAGTAGTGGTAGCCGACATTCTTGTCGTCGATGAGCACGTTGACATCGACCACTTTCACACCGGAGCCGGCTTCCACTGAAACCACAATGGCGGTTTCCGCGCTGGGGAAGAGCAGTTCGTTTTCCAGTTGCGAAATATCACGATTGAGGTTGAGCAGCTCACCTTTCATGCCTTGCAGGTCTGCGGGCAGGGGAGCATCGGCAGCGTACAGCGGGGAAGACAGTCCGGCAGCAGCAGTGAGGCCCAGCAAGGACAGGGCGAGCAAACGTCCACGAATCATTGTGATTAATCCAGAAAACAGATTGGTTGTAGTAAAAGAGGCGTGAGCCTATTTCCTGTGCTCAAAACCGCGGGTCTTTTGCCCTTCGCAGCTCTTGTGCGAAGGGGCTTTGCCCTTCAATTCCGGGCTATTAACGCACACTACCATTCGTCCGTCAAAGCCTCGAAATCGCGTTCTTTCAGGGCTTTGCAAGCAGAATTTCATGCCACTGTGATGACAATTCCGCGCCCATTATCGTCGCCGGATATTGCCCCATCGGGGCTCATTTGCAAGAACGTGGGCTGACACTCATTGGATGTTTTCTGCCGTTGGTCTGTGAAACCCTTGTCTTCATCTTGCTGGCGCGAGGCCGGCCGTGAATGACGACAGTCACATGCCCGCAAGATGTTTCAGGGTGACCGGCGCTTGCCTCCGTTGCGGTGGCCCGGCAAAGTGCCGGCAGCATTTTGTGCGGGAGTGGTGATGCGTTTGCTGGCGGATGAAAACATGCCCTTGCTGGCCGAATTGTTTGGCGGCATGGGAATGCTGCGCACCATGCCGGGGCGGCAGATGACGGCGGCGCAGGTGCGCGATGCCGATGTGCTCCTGCTGCGCTCGGTCACCACGGTGAACCGTGAGTTGCTGGCAGGCTCTGCCTCCCTGCGCTGGGTGGGAACGGCCACCATAGGCACCGACCACATTGACAAGGAAGCCTTGCGCGAGCACGGCATTGCCCTGGCCTCGGCTCCCGGCTGCAATGCCCGCGCCGTGGGGGAGTATGTCGCCACGGTGCTGGCCCTGCTGGCGCATGAGCAAGGCTGGTCGCCCACCACGAAAACGCTGGGGATTGTAGGCCTTGGCAATACGGGCAGGGCGGTGGCGGCACTGGCCGCCGTGCTGGGGTTCCGCGTGCTGGCCTGTGATCCCTGGGTGCAGGTGCCGGGGATGGCGGCGCGCAGTTTTTCCGGCCTGCTGGACGAGGCCGACATCATCACCCTGCATGTGCCGTTGCTGCATAGCGGCCCGCATCCTACCCGTCACCTGCTGGGAGAGGTGGAACTGGAGCGCTTGCCGCCCGGACGCGTCCTCGTCAACTGCAGCCGTGGCGACGTGGTGGACAATCAGGCCCTGGACCGCCATCTGGCCCGTTACCCGGGCCGCCTGACCGCCGTGTTGGATGTGTGGGAAGGCGAGCCGCGACTCTCCGCCAGCCTGCTGGAGAAGGTGCATACCGGTACACCGCATGTGGCCGGCTACAGCCAGGAGGGCAAGTGGCGTGGCAGCTTCATGCTCTACCAGCAGCTTTGCGCCTTCCTGCAGCAAGCGGCACCACGGCGGCTGGAGGAGGTGCAGCCGGCCGGCTTGCCGGCGCCCTTGACGGTGGATGCCTCGCTGGAAGTCCCGGCTGTGCTGCAGGCCGTGCTGACCCAGGCCTGTGACCTGCGCCGCGACGATGCCGCCCTGCGTGCCAGCATGACGGCCTCTGATCCTGCCGCCACCTTCGATGCCTTGCGCAAGCACTATCCACCGCGCCGCGAGTTCACTGCGCACCGCGTCGCCCTGCCGGCCGGGCATGCGGCCTGGCCGGTGCTGTCGGCCCTGGGTTTCCATCCGCTGTGAAGCGCCGGCCTTGCTGGCAGGCGGGGCCCTCTTTAAACTCGGGCGCCTGACCTGCCAAGGCAGGCCATTCATAACAACAAAGCCCCAGGGCAGCAGCACCTGCGGCGGCAACGGGAATCTTTCATGTCCAGACTTCTTCAGACCCTCCTGCTGGCCTTCAGCCTGCTGGCGACGGTTGCGCATGCCGCTGATGATGCCGATACCCCCTTGCTGGGCAGCAAAAAGTCGACCATCAAGATCGACAACCCCAACAACCTTTATGTCGGCGTAGGCCTGTTCAGCGACATGCTCAACGCCAGCATTGAGTATGTGACGGATGAGTGGGGCTATATCCAGCTGCGCGCCGGCCGTTTCCACAATATCGGCGAGGGCTTCGCCGCCAATGCCAGCTGGCGCCGTCCACTGACGGTGGACGACAGGTGGGGCAGTGGCTATTACGTCGGCGTATTTGGTGGGCAGGTATCTGGTGACAAACTGGATGGCGAGGTTTACCAGCGTCTGGGTGGCGGTGGTGAATTTGGCTATCACTGGGTAACCGAATACACCCGGGCCGAAGCCATGATCGGTCTGGGGGCTGCCATGCCGGAAAAAAATGACGCCACCGGCCATGAGCTGACTGCCGACCCCACCATTTTCTTCAACTTCAATATCGCGCTGGGTTATTGATGGCTTGAGGCGGCCTTTCCGCCGCCGTTGCAAGAAAACATCCTGATAAAGAAAAAGCCGGCATTTGCCGGCTTTTTCTTTGCTTACATACAACTCCCGGATACTTTGTCATTCCCGCAGAAGCGGGACTTCCGGAAAGCTGCTGGCTATCGGGCTGGCCGGCGATGACTGAAAAAAGAGCCGGCAAGAAAGCCATCCGGTAATTTCTTTCTCGCCTTCTCGCCTTCTCGCTCAGCGATTGCCGAAATCATCTGCCTGCGGATAGGTGTTTTCGCCAAAGCTGCGGCGCTGCTTGCGTTCTATGCGCACGGGCGGCTTGTCGCCGGCATCGCGCACGGGGCGGTCGCCATAGGCCGGACGCGTGCCACGGTCGAAATCACGGTTGCTGAAATCGCGGCGCTCGCTGAAATCACGACGCGGACGATCACCGAAGCTGCGGCGCTGTTCACCATGGCCCCCTTCTCCGCGCGGACGGCGATCACCGAAGCCGC
>JASLCO010000263.1 GCA_030146505.1 Moraxellaceae bacterium | reverse complement strand
AAGAGCGTAAATGGCGAACTCAGCGAAAGCCCAACATTAAAAACGAATCTTCGGGGCGCATAACGTTAACTAGGCACCTCCGAGGTGCCTAATCCAGTAAGTAAAAATAGGGTGCCTAATCCTTTCGGATGTTCACAAGCCTTTGATGCGGCTTGCAGTCCTTCAGGAATAGACTCCCTTTGTCCTGATATCTGGCCAATTAAAAAAGGCTTCTTCCTGCTTGTCCATAGTCAGGTCATGCTTTCCGTATTTGCCGAAATTCCGTTGAGGCAATGGCTGCTCACGAGGGATGGCTGGCAGAGGCTATTTTTGCAATTGCCCCTTCAAGCTGCTTTCTGGGGCATCCAAAATTCAGCCTCAAAAATCCGGCGGTTCCAAAATCTGTACCATCGGAAAGCCCCACGCCCAGCGCTTCAAAAAATGCCAATGGATTTTCTTCCTGCATTTCCCGGCAATCCATCCAGGCCAGATAGGTGGCTTCAGGTTTGATGATTTTCAGGCCCCTTAAGCCATTCAGTTGCATCACGCTCTCACGACTCCTGCGCAGATAGTCCCGCAAGGCGGCTCGCCATGGTGCGCCATGTCCGTAGGCGGCAATGGTGGCGGCCATGCCGAGGATATTGAGATGGGGGGCGATGCCGGCCATGGCGCCCTGGTATTTCCGGCGCAGGGTGGCGTTGGGGATGATGGCGAAGGCGGCGCCGAGGCCGGGGATGTTGTAGGTCTTGGAGGGGGCCATCACGGTGATGGTGCGATTGGCAATCTCTGGTGAAAGCATGGCGAAGGGCCGGTGCTTGAGGCCGGGCTCCAGGATCAGCTCGCAATGGATTTCATCGCTGACCACGACGAGATCATGTTTTTCTGTGTAGGCAGCAATGCCTTTCAGTTCAGCTTCAGTCCATACGCGGCCTATGGGGTTGTGCGGATGGCAGAGGAAGAGCCCTTTTGTTTTGGGCGTGTGTGCGGCTTCCACGGCCGCCATATCCCAGGTCCAGTTGCGCTTTTCATCGAGTGGTACACGCACGCATTCGCGTTCCATATGCACGGGGGCGGTGAAAAGGGCGGGATAAACCGGTGTGGCGGTGACTATCGCATCGCCGCGTTCACCGATGGAGCGGGCGGCGATATTGAGGCCGGAGACGAGGCCGGAGAGCGGCACTATCCATTCCGGCTGCACGGCCCAGCCGTAATCACGCTGCATGGCCATGATGATGGCGCCGGTGAATTCCGGTGTGGTGTGGCCATAGCCGAAGACGCCATGGGCAATACGCTTTTGCAGCGCCACTATCACTTCCGGCGGCGCGGCGAAGTCCATGTCCGCTACCCACATGGGAATGATTTGTTCACCGCTGGCGGATTTACGTCCGGCGTATTTCGCCCATTTGATGGAGTCGGTGCCGCGGCGGTCTATGGGTGTGTCGAAATCGTAGGGCATGGGCCGCGGCTTCCTGAACAAGAATGGCCAGAGTCTGTCTGCTGTCACGCAGGCAGGCTAGTGCTCAGCCCGGCTGCGTCAGCAACAATTCCTGCTGCACATAATGCCCCACCATATCGGCCAGGCCCTGGGTCAGCTCTTCATAGCTGATGAGCGGGTTGGGGTCGGAGAGGTGGCGTACCACGGCGAAGATGCCGCCATTGATGAAGATGTAGCTCATGGCGGGAATGCGGCGCAGGCGCATGTGCTCGGGGTGGTGCATCACATGTTGCATGACGATCTCGGAAAGGATCTGCGTGACTGGGCCCATGTAATCCTTGATGTCCACATTCATGGCCTGGCGCGCGCATTTGAGATAGCGCTGGTCGTTGCGGTTCAGGAATTCGCCGAACTGCGTGAGCATGAGCTTCACGGCATCGCCTATGGGCAGGCGCACGATCTCCGGCACCAGTGGCTTGAGCATGGCCACCACTTCCGCCACCAGATGCTGGTTCATGGCATCGAAGATGGCTTCCTTGTTGGAAAAATACTCGTAGAGCGATCCCACGCTGATGCCGGCGGCATCGGCGATATGGCGCGTGGTGGTGGCATGTATGCCGCGCTCGGCGACGCAGATGAAGCCGGCTTCGAGGATGGCGTCCACCGTTGCCTTGGCGCGTTGTTGCTGGGGCTTGCGGGCCATGAAGGGTTCCTGGAAAGCGCCGGCCCTGGCGGTGCATGCGTCGGACAGGCTTCCGAATTGAATCCGAACAAATAGTCGGAATAAGGTGACATCCATCAATGGCAAGGTCAACGCGGAAGCCCATGGGCGGTCGCGAATGACGGCAGAAACGGGCGGCGTAGCCAAAAGTGAGGATGTCCATGCTCTTAGAGAAAATCAGGGGAAAGAAGATAACGAAGGCGGCCAGTGCCGTGGTGACGGGGGCGGGCAGCGGTATAGGCCGCGCCTTCGCGCTGGAGCTGGCCAAACGCGGCGGCCGCGTGGTGTGTGCGGACATCAGTCTGGCCACGGCGCAGGAAACCGTAAGCCTGATCGAGGCGGCGGGTGGTCAGGCCCTGGCCCTGCAATGCGATGTTTCCGAGCTCGCGGCGGTGGAAAACCTGGCCGTGAAATCCGAACAGTGGCTGGGTGCGCCCGCCAATCTCGTCATCAATAACGCCGGCGTCGGTGTCGGCGGCAAGAATATTGGTGAAATTCCCATCGAAGACTGGCACTGGACGGTGGGCGTGAATATGTGGGGCGTGGTGCATGGCTGCCATGTCTTCGCGCCGAAACTGCGGGCGCAGGGCAGGGGCGGCATCATCAATGTCTGCTCCACCGCGAGCTTTGCCGCGGCGCCTACCATGGGGCCTTACAACCTGACGAAAGCTGCCGTGCTCGCGCTTTCGGAAACGCTGAGTGCGGAAATGGCCGGCAGTGGCATTCATGTCACCGCGCTTTGTCCGACCTTCGTGAAGACCAATATCGTCAAGGCCGGTCGCATTCCGCAGGGCTCCTCGAAAATGGCGCAACGCCTGATGGAATGGAGTGGCCATTCTGCGGACAGCGTGGCGAAAACCACGCTGGATGCCCTGGATTGCAACCAGCTTTATGTCCTGCCGCAATTCGATGCGCGCCTGATCTGGCGCTTCAAGCGTTACGCCCCCGTGAGTTACAGCCGCGGCTCCGGCCTACTGGGCCGGCTTTCCTCTCTCACTTCCTGAAAATAATTACCGAGGACAAGAAAATGGCTTCCATCGATCTCGACAAGATGCTGGTGAAAATCCGCTCCACGCAATGGGCGCTGGCCGATATAGATTGGGACGCACCGGGCGTGGACCAGATCACCCCGGAACAATGGCCAAAGCTCAAAGCCTTTATGGCCGACCTCATGTGGATTGAGCATGTAGGTGCACGTGGCTTTGCTGCCATGGCCAAGAAGGCACCGACAGAAACCCTGCGCGAGATTTACACCTACTTCCATGCCGAAGAGCAGCGTCATGCCAATGCGGAAATGGCACTGATGAAGCGCTGGGGCATGCTGGACAGTGACGACGATCTGCCCGAGCCCAATATCAATCTGCGTCTGGTGATTGAATGGCTGGACCGCTATGCCGATGAAATGCCCTTCCATGTGCTGGGTGCCGTGATTCCCATGCTGGAAATTGCGCTGGATGGCGCGCTTTGCAAATTCCTGCTGGATACCGTGCATGATCCGGTTTGCCATCAGGCCTTCGAGAAAATCAATGATGATGAATCCCGTCATCTGGGCGTGGGCTTCACCGTCATGGAACTGCAGGGCTATAACAAGTCCACCATCGAGCTGGTGAAGATGATGGGGCCGATTGTGGACCCGCGTCTGCTCTTGGGTATTGCTGCTTATTTCCCGCTGCTCAATAAAATGCGCGACAACATCGTCAAGCTGGGCCTGCCGGAAGAAAAGCTTTACGAGGTGATGAAGAAGTTCGAGAAAATCGGTGGGCGTACCCGTGATGGTCGCCGCAATCCCTGGTTCCAGCTGATCAAGCAACACGGGCGCTGGATGGTGAATCGCCGCAACAAGCTTTACCACGTGCCGGTGGATGCTGCCGTCAAGCTGACCAGCTATATACCCAAGCAAGCCTTGCCACCCGTGCCGACTTGGGTAAAAGAACTGACCTGGAAACCGGCGGCTTGAGGAATAAATGACAATGAGCAAGAAAGCAGTACTGAAACCTGTCGCGCAGCCCGTGGACACCCTCATCATAGGCGCCGGCTTTGGTGGTCTGGGTGTGGCCATACGCCTGCAACAGCAGGGCGTGAAAAACATCGTGATACTGGAGCGCGCGGCGGATGTCGGCGGCACCTGGCGCGACAATACCTATCCGGGCGCGGCCTGCGATATTCCCTCCAATCTTTACTCCTATTCCTTTGCGCAGAATCCGGACTGGTCGCGCGCCTATTCCGGCAGCCAGGAAATCCTGGGCTATGTGCAGCATCTGGTGAAAGAGTTCGGACTGCGTCCTCTGATACGTTTTGGAAGCAATGTCGCCAGCCTGAGCTTTCAGGAAGATCAAGGCCTGTGGGAAGTCACTACAGACAAGGGCGAGGTCTACAAGGCGCGCTCCGTGATTTCAGCAGCGGGCGGTTTGGCCAATGCCAGCTTCCCGAAAATGGCCGGCATGGAAACTTTCGAAGGCCACAAGATACACAGTGCGCGCTGGGATCATGATTACGATTTCAAGGATAAGCGCGTGGCGGTGATAGGCACCGGAGCCAGTGGTGTGCAGATCATTCCCGAGCTGGTGAAAGTGGCGAAGAGCGTGAAAGTTTTCCAGCGCACGCCGGGCTGGGTGATGCCTCGTCCCGATTACGCCTCACCCGACTGGAGCAAGACGCTTTTCCAGAAAATGCCGGTGGCGCAGACAGCACTGCGTCAGGCGCTTTTCTGGGGACATGAGTCCATGGCGCTCAGCCTGATCTGGAGTACGCCCATGACAAGGCTGGTGGAGCGGGTGAGTCGTGCGCATCTGCATCATCAGGTGAAAGATCCCTGGCTGCGTCGCCAGCTCACTCCCAATTTCCGTATAGGCTGCAAACGCGTGCTGGCCTCCAGTGATTACTATCCGGCGCTGCAGAAGGACAACTGCAAGCTCATCACCTGGCCTATTGCCACGATTTCACCCAAAGGCATACGTACCGCCGAAGGCATTGAGCATCAGGTGGACTGCATTGTCTTTGCCACCGGTTTTGATGTCTGCAAGACCGGCACGCCTTTTCCCATCACCGGTCTCGATGGCCGCGTGCTGGCAGAGGAGTGGAAGGGCGGGGCGCAGGCCTTCAAGAGCATGAATGTCTCGGGCTACCCCAATCTCTATTTCATACTCGGGCCCAACTCCGGGCCGGGCCATAACTCGGCCCTGGTCTATATGGAGGCGCAGATCGGTTATGCCGTGCAGGGCATTTCCACTTTGCTCAAAGGCGGCTACCGCTATCTGGATGTGATGCCGGAAGTGCAGCAGCGCTTCAATCGCGGCATACAGAAGCGATTGAGCCGTACCAACTGGAATTCCGGCTGCAAGAGCTGGTATCTGACGGAAGACGGTTTCAACGCCACCATGTATCCGGGCTTTGCCACCCAGTACGCGCGCATGCTGCAGCGCTTTGATCCTTCGCATTACCGGCGGGTTTCGGCCTGAGTGGCTTGATCTACGCAAAGACAACAGGGCCGGTATCGTGATGGCTTGCCGCCGCAAGAGGCAGCCGCCACAATGCCGGCCATGTTCGCTTCTCTTTTCCTGCGCTGCTTTCTCCTGCTGGCCCTTCTGCTGAACGGGCTGGTGGCAGCCCATGCGACTGTGCAACTACCCATGCAAGTACCCGCCCAAGAGATGGCAGCCGATATGGCCCATGAAGGCTGCCACGACATGGGCGATATGTCCGCAGAGGACGAACAGCCACAGACCAAAGCCTTGCATGCGGATTGTTGCAAGGGCGGTGTCTGCCAGTGCGTCTGTGCCACGCAAGCTTCGGCCGCCGGGGCCGAGCTGCAACTTTCCCCCGTTCCGCCTGTCTTGCTGCAGGCTGCCTTGCCGACGGTTTACCGCTCGGTTGATCTTGCCCTCATACTCCGCCCACCGATTGCCTGAGCCGTTCTGCAGAAACGGCGGCGAGACTTTCTCGTCTTTTATTCGGTGATTCCGGAGATTCTTCATGTCTCATGATCTATTGCCTGAGCGCGTGGCAGAGGCCTTGCCCTGCACGCGCCGGCGTTTTGTGGAAGGGCTGGCGCTGGGCGGCCTGGTGGCGGCTGCAGGCCTGCCACGTATTTCAGCGGCAGAGCCGCTTGCTGTAAAAACACGGGCTGTGCCCGAGCTGGCCGGCAATGTGCTGGATCTGGTGATAGGCGAACAGCGGGTGAATTTTACCGGCCGTCTGCGTACCGCCATCACGGTGAATGGTTCACTACCGGCGCCCGTCCTGCGCTTTCGCGAAGGTGACAAGCTCACCCTGCGTGTGCGCAATACCCTGGAGGAAGACAGCTCCATTCACTGGCATGGCTTTATCCTGCCGGCGAATATGGACGGCGTGCCGGGGCTTTCCTTCCACGGCATAGCTCCCGGCGAAACCTTCACCTACGAGTTTCCGCTCAAGCAAAGCGGCACTTACTGGTATCACAGCCATTCCGCCATGCAGGAAGCACGTGGCCTGTATGGCGCCATCATTGTCGAGCCCAAGGCGCCTGAGCCTTTTCACTACGATCGCGAGCATGTGATTCTGCTCTCCGACTGGAGCGATACCGATCCGCATCGCATCCTGCTCAATCTGAAAAAACAGGCCAGCTATTACAACTACCACCAGCGCACCGTGGGCGATTTCTTCCGGGACGTAAAGGAGAAGGGTTTTGCCGCCGCCTGGACGGACAGAAAGCAGTGGGGCCAGATGCGCATGACGCCTACGGACCTCGCCGATGTTTCGGCCGCGGCTTACACTTATCTGGTAAATGGCGTGACGCCAGCCTCCAACTGGACAGGGCTGTTCAATCAGGGCGAAAAAATCCGTCTGCGCTTTATCAATGCCGCCGCCATGACTTATTTCGATATCCGTATTCCGGGTTTGAAAATGACGGTGGTGGCAGCGGATGGACA
>JASLCO010000245.1 GCA_030146505.1 Moraxellaceae bacterium | reverse complement strand
GATTCGGTCTTTTTTCGCGACGCTCGCCGGAACAGCATCGGTTCAAAAATGAAGGCCGGGAATCCGGCCCATCAATCCTCATTTTGCTGAAAGCCCCCTGCACGACAAAGCAGCGCGTCCTCTCTTGCGGGAGGGCGTGAAAACGCTCCTGGCTCCCCAAGGTCACAAATCCTTTTTTGAAAACGACGGGCATCAATGCCGCGTCAGCACATCTGCCAGGGTGCTTTCCAGTTCCATCAGCGAGAACGGTTTTTCCAGCGTGGCGTCCACGCCCATGGCCTGCACCAGAGACAAGCCATTCTTGCCGGCATCGGGGTGACCCCGGCCTGCAATGGCGACTACCGGTACATGCTGTCTCTGCTGGCGGATTTCCTCCAGGAGGCGCAGGCCGCCCTTGCCGGGCAGGAGTTCATCGGCCAGCACGAGGTCAACGTGGTGGGCGTGCAGCCAGTCGGCGGCCTCGCTGCCATCGCCGGCAGAATGCGTGAGATAGCCGCATTCCTGCAGGGCGTCTTCCAGATAACGCCGCAGCAGGGGATCGTCTTCGACGATGAGTACGTGGGCGGGCTTGCTGTGCATGTCATCTGTCCAGGGGTTCATACTCCGTGCCGGGCGGGCGGTCTGCCTGCCACAGGGAATGCTGCATGACCTGTTGCAGCACCAGCAGCAATTGCTGGCCCTGCACCGGTTTGACCAGCACCGGCGCATCGGCGCCTTCCGGCAACAGCGCGCCCTGCGCACTGAGCCGTATCACCGGCAGGGCCGGACGATAGCGCCGTGCCAGATGCATGAGCTCATCGCCTTCCAGTCCCGGCATCACCTGGTCGGTAATCAGGGCAGCCACCGGCGTGGCCACATCCTCCAGTTGCATGGCGGCCTCCGTGCTGTCGGTGAACACCAGCGGCGCATAGCCGGCCGAGCACAGCAGTTCGCCCAGCATGCCGGCCACCTGCGCATCGTCATCCACCACCATGATGCTTTCGCCACGGCCGGCCTGAAGTTCCGCTTCCACTGACGGCTGCTGCATCACGGCTGCCGCTTCGCCCTCGGGCAGCAGCACGCGGAAGGTGGTGGTCCCGCGGCTGCTGTCCAGCACCACATGGCCGCCGAATTCATGCACGACACCATGCACCACGGCCAGCCCCATGCCGGTGCCCTGCCCCACGCCCTTGGTGGTGAAGAAAGGATCGAAAATGCGCTCGCGCAATTCCGGCGTGATGCCCGGTCCCTGGTCGCTCACCGCCACCTCCACCCAGTGCCCGCGCAACTCCTCGTGGCAGGATGCGCAGCGCAGGCCGCGTGCGGACGAATGCCGGGCGATGAGCTTGACCTCGCCATGTGCCTCACAGGCATCGCGCGCATTGATGACCAGGTTCATCACCACCTGCTGCATGCCGACGGAATCCACGCGCACCGGCGGCAACTGCTGGTTGATATAGGTGCGCAGGCGCAGGCTGGCCGGCAAGGTCGGGCGCAGCATGCTCGCGGTTTCCTGCAAAAGTTCCGGCAGCGCCTGCACGCGCGCTTCCTTGCTGCCGGCACGGCTGAACAGCAGGAGCTGGCGTATGAGGTCGCGCGCGCGCTCGCCGGCGGCATGGATCTGCTCGAGATAAACACCCAGCCTGGCATCACCCGTTTGCGGCTGGCGGCGCGCCGCCAGCTCGGCATAGCCCAGGATGCTGGCAAGGATGTTGTTGAAGTCATGCGCGATGCCGCCGGCCAGCTGGCCCACGGCTTCCATTTTCTGGGCCTGGCGCAGGCCTTGCTGGAGCTGGTCGCGCTCGGCCTCCATGCGCGTGATGTCGGTGATGTCGCGTACCACGCACATGATGCGCTGCGGCGCTTCATTGTCGTCGCGCACCAGCCAGGCCTGTATGGAAACCGGCACATGGCTGCCGTCGGCATGGCGCAGTTCCTTGCGATAGGAATCACACCAGCCGCGCATGAGGATTTGTTCGCGCGCCCGCGCATCCGCCTCCTGCCATGCCGGTGCCGTGACCTCCTGGAAATTCCGCCCGACACTGGCCACATCGCCAGCCGCCAGGCCCAGCAGGCGGCACAGCGCGGGATTGGCCTGCTCCACTTCGCCCCCTAAGGAAAGGAAGCAGATGCCGTTGATATTGGTATCGAAGAGGCTGCGGTAACGCTGCTCGGATTCGCGGCGCTCACGCTCGCTCTGACGCATGCGGGAAATGTCCACCAGCAGGCATTTCACCACGACATGGTCGCCGTCGTTGACGGCAATGGCATTGGTCAGCGCGTGCACGTTGCGGCCATCGGCATGGGTGTAGCGCAATTCGGCATCGTGCACGCCACCATCGCGCAGCACGACAGCCAGGAAGCCACGCACTGTGTCGGCGTAGGTGGGAAACACTTCTTCCAGCAAGCGCCCCTGCACCTGCGTGGCATCGGCAAGGCCGAACATGGCGCAGTAGGGCTCGTTCACTTCCAGGATGCGACCGCTGGCATTGAGGCAGAGATAACCCGTGTGCGTTTCCGCCACGAGCGCGCGATAGACCTCTTCCGAGCGGCGTGCCTCGCGCTCGCTGCTGATGTCGGTGAGATGGCCGTCCACGGTCCAGCTGCCGTCGGGCCGCTGCCACAGCAGGCCGTGCTCGGCAATCCAGCGTATGCCGGAAATGCCGTGGCGCAGGCGGTAGATCACCTCGAAGCGGCCATCGCCGGCCATGGCCTCCGCCAGCGCCTGCTGCACGCGCGGCTTGTCTTCCGGCAGCAGCAATTCGCCCAGGGTATGGCGCTTGTCCACGCTCAGGAAAAGCTGGCGCTGCTGGCCGGTCAGCACTTCCACGCCATCGCTCAGGAAAGCCGGCACGCAGTCGTGATGCAGGGCCTGCTTGCCGGGCTGGAAATCGTAGCGGTACACCGCGCCGGAAAGATTGGCGATGAGCGTGGCCAGGCGACGCTCGCTTTCCATGAGCGCCTTTTCCGTCTGCTTGCGTTCATGCACATCGCTGATCTGCGTCAGCAGGAACTGCTGCCCCGGCGCCAGTTCGACCAGCACGCCCCGCGCATGGCCCCAGCGCACGCCACCATCACGGCGCAGATAGCAGGTTTCCATCTGGTAGAGGCGCTCCGACCGTGCCTGCAAGGCCGCCAGCGCCAGTGCACTGGCGTGGCGGTCATCGGGATGGATCAGTTCCTGCACATTGAGCGCCACCATCTGCTCGGGGGCGTCGTAGCCGAAAAAGCGGGCGCTTTCGGAATTCACCATGCGCAGGCGGCCTTCGGGGTCGATCAGCGCCAGCGCCGCCGGCAGGGATTCAAACATCTGGCGGAACCGCGCCTCGCTGCCAGCCAGTTGCTCCAGTGCCGTTTCCAGCGCCGTCACGTCATTGCCCACCAGCGAGAGATAGCGGCGTCCGTCGTTAAGGTCCGTAAAATGGCGGGCACGCCAGTGGACAACGCGCGGCAGACCGCTGCCCATGGGCACATTGAAACTGAACTCGAAAACCTCGTCGCTGCCACGCATGGCCATGACCCGGGCCGACAGCGCCGGCCCTTCGCGTGGCGGTGCAAACCTGAGGAAGAATTGCTGGCCCACGGCCTCGGCCCGCTGGCAGTCGTAGAGCTTTTCCAGCGCGGGATTCCAGTCGGTGACATGGCAGGTTTCGTCCAGCACCGCCATGCAGAGATCGGAAACGAACATGACCTGGTGATACTGCGCCTCGCTGGCCTCAAGGCGCAGGCCCAGCATCCGCTGCTGCTGGCGCTGTTGCAGCCAGAGCCACAGGAGCGCGGCGAGCAGGGTGGCCATGACGACCAGGAGAAGGACTAGCAGAAGCACTGGCGACATGAAGGAGCCCCATCAGGTCGCGGCATCCCGCCGCAATTGTTGTTTTTTCCGTTTTTTCTTGTTCTTGGAACCGTGCCATGAACCATGCCGGCACGGCAGACAGGCGGCAAGAGCCTCCGGAAGCGTGGCATATGTCACAGACGAAAGAGGTGGTCGGCCACGAAAGTGTGATGTCCATCACATCTGCGGCAAGGCTGTGACCGAGCAGGCCCTAGCGCAGGCTTTGCTCGCGCGCGGCCTGCCCCGGCGTCATGTCGAACCAGCGCCGGAAGGCACGGGAAAACGCACTGCTGCTGGAAAAACCGAGCAAGAGCGCCAGTTCGGTCAGGGAGCGCAGCTTGCCCGCCGTGCCGGACAGCCACTGCCGGGCAATCTCGCGCCTCGTCTCGTCCAGCACTTCCTGGAAGGTCTTGCCCTCGCCACCCAGGTGGCGCTGCAGGCTGCGCGTGCTCACATGCAGGCAGGAAGCGATATCGGCCAACGTGGGCTCGGCGTCGGCCAGGCGCTGGCGTATGAGCTGGCTGACACGGGCCGACCAGCTCGCATCGCCTTCCAGCGAGGCCAGTTTCTGCTCCAGCAGCGGTTCGAACTGGCGCGCCACCTCCGAACCCAGTGGCGCCTCGCGATAAGCTGCCAGCGGCAGCACCAGGGTGGTGGCCGCTGCGTCCTGCTGCACCGGGCAGGCGAAATACGCCTCGTAAGCCGCCTGTCCTGCCGGATTGTGGAAAGCCAGCGAGACCGACAGGGGATCCGGCGGCGGATTCAGACGGAAACGCAGCAGGCGGACGATGAGGGCCGAGGCGAACTCCACGGCGCGCCAGTGCGGGTCACCACGGGTATGGATGGTGATGGCCAGCGTGTCGGCCCTCTCCACGATCTCGTAATACATGGCATCGGTGAGCAGGCGGTGGAAGCGCGCAATGCGCTCCATGACCTGCGGCAAGCTGCCCCCCGCGACCATGACCACACCCAGTTCGCCAAAATCGGTGAAATCAATCTGCTCCAGCATGGACAGACCCAGCACCGGGTCGCCGCCCTGCTGTTCCGCCACGCTCCAGATACGGCGTGTCAGCTCCACCGGCAGGCGGCCGGAACTGCTGCCCTCGTCCACCTGCAGGCCGGCAGCGGCCAGCCCGGCCTGCAGGTCGTGGCCGGAGGCTTTGAGTGTGCGGCCGAGGATGAGCATCCAGTTGTGGAAGGTTCCGAGCATGTGAAGGCCTGCAGCTAGGGCATCTGGCACCGATCAGCACGGCGGCTGTCGGCACTTCTTTAGGGTATCCGTCCTTGCCACCTGCTGGCGGCCGGCGCAACAGACCGGCGCGTTGGGTCAACAGCTTGGCATGTCCGGCAAAGCATACTGCCCTGCCGCGCCCTAGCCTACCCGCAGCCTGGAAACAGGCACACAACAACCGGGCCGGATTGCCCGCCGTACGAGGGACACCCCATGACATCCATGACGAGCAGCACCGCACCCAGCACCTCGCGCCTTGCCTCGGAGCAACGCATCAACGCCACCGACGCCGCCCGCAGCCAGCGCATACGCCAGGGCATCCTGGAAGCCGGCAATGCCCTGCGCACCCGCCATCCGTGGCTGGAAAAACACCAGAACGCCATCGGCATGGCCATCTTCTGGGCCAGCATCGCCGGCATCCTGGGTACGGCTTTCGCCTATTACAGCGGTGTCTTTGCCTGGTATGTGGCCATTCCCGTGGCCGCCGTCTGCATGTCCCTGCTGCATGAGCTCGAACACGACCTCATCCACATGATGTATTTCCGCAAGAACAAGTTCTGGAACGATTTCATGCTGGCCGGCGTCTGGCTGTTCCGCCCCAGCACCATCAGTCCCTGGGTGCGCCGCCGCCTGCACATCCACCACCACAAGGTGTCCGGCACGGAAACCGACCTGGAAGAACGCGGCATCACCAATGGCGAAAAATGGGGCATCAGGCGCCTGCTCATGACCGGCGACAACATGCTGGCCGTGTTCCTGCGCCCGGTGGCGACGTTCAAGATGACACGCGCCTTCGTGCGCGAAGTCGCCAAGAACAAGGAAGAAGCGCATGAAATCGCCCGCGAGAACCTCCTCGGCTATTTCCCGCTCGGTGCCATCAACTACACACTGTGGCACGGCTTCATCGTCTATCACGCCACGCTCATCACGCTGGGTCTTTTCGGCATCCATCCCGCCATTCCGGCGGCCCTGCAAAGCGTGGTGGACGTGGTGAATTTCTACGCCGTGGTGATTGCCGCCCCGAACGCGCTGCGCACCTTCTGCCTGCACTTCGTCAGCTCCAACATGCACTACTACGGCGACGTGGAAAAAGGCAACATCGTGCAGCAGTGCCAGATATGGACCTCTCCTTTAGTGATTCCGCTGCACCTGTTCTGCTTCAACTTCGCCGGCACGCATGCCTTCCACCACTTCGTCGTGCGCGACCCGTTCTACATCCGCCAGTGGCTGGCTCCCGGCCTGTATCCACTGATGCGGGAGAACGGCATACGCTTCAACGATTTCGGCACCTTCAAGCGCGCCAACCGCATGCATGCCAAGCCCGTACCACACGCACTTGAAAACGGGCAGAAGCTGGCAGCCTGAGCGCCGGAATCTCCGTGATGGTGATTCTTCCACTGCATCACGGGTTCCGGCCTGCGCCGGAACGGCGATGCAAGCAAGCCCAATATATAAATCCCAAAAAAAGACCCGCAGATGCGGGTCTTTTTTTCTTTACGATCCAGCTTCAGTGCCAGCGGCCATGGCCATCGTGACCATGATCGTTCCAGGCGTAATCCCGCTTCCAGCCACGGCCATAGCCATGACCCGGCTTGCGATCCACCACGATCATGCGTGGCGGCTCATAGCGCTGGATGACAACAGGTTGCGGCCTGTAGACCACCACGCGCTCACGCTCGGGCGGGGCATACACCACCGTGCGGGCCTGCACCGGCTCGCGGTCTGCCGTGGCAATGGCCACGCCAGTGATGGCCCCGATGGCACTGCCGATCAGTGCGCCATTGCGGCCATTGACGGAATTCCCGATCAGGGCACCCGCGCCACCGCCTACCGCAGCGCCGATCACCGCATCACCTTGCTGGCCTGCCATGGCCGGAACACCGAAAGCTGTCGAAATCACGAAGGCGGAAATCGTCAGTATCCGTTTCATTGTCGTTTCCTCATGTCCTGCTCCAACCGGGGAGCGCCGCGGCGTACTGCCTGCAGGAATGAACGCGGGGCAGGCAAAAGCGTTGACGGGAAAAGCGGTGCATTACATTTGCACGACAAGGCAATCGGGGCGGATGGCACACATCCCAGAGGCTATTCGTGCAGGGCCAGCTCAAGCCCCACCAGCACGCGCTTGCGTGCTTCACCCCAGCGGTATTCCCCGAGCAGGCCGTTGGCGCGTATCACGCGATGGCAGGGAATCAGCAGGGCCACGGGATTGGCGCCCACGGCCGAGCCCACGGCCCGACTGGCAGTTGGCTGGCCAATGCCACGGGCCAGCGCGCCGTAGCTGAGCAGGCGCCCCTCCGGCAGTTGCAGCAGCGCCTGCCAGACCTTGAGCTGGAACTGGCTACCCTTCACGAAAAGATGCACCGGCTCCGGCTTGCTGTAGGCGGCGAACAAATGGGCTGACAGGCTCGCGGCCGCTTCGTCATCGCGATGGAACGCAGCTTCCGGCCAGTCTTGCTGCAAGGCGGAAAATTCCGTCAGGCCTTCGTCATTGGTGAACTCAAGCCGCATGAGGCCACGCGTACTGCTCGCCAGCAACGCCGGGCCAAAAGGCGTGGACGCCACGCCCCAGACAATGCGCAGCCCGGCACCACCGCTCCTGAATTCACCGGGACTGGCCGCTTCGCAGGTCACCAGCAGATCATGCAGACGTCCCGGACCGGAAAGACCGGCTGCAGCGCTCGCCGCCAGCATGTCGTTACCGGCATGCAAGGCCGCGCGCGCCCGCTCATGCGAAAGATGCTGCAGGAAGCGCTTGGGACTGATGCCGGCCCAGCGCGCAAAAAGCTTCTGCACATGAAATTCGGAGAGGCCCATATGCGCAGCCAGGTCAGCCAGCGCCGGCTGGGCATCGGCACGGGCGGCCAGCCAGGCCAGAGCCTCGGCCATCCTGTCGTATTGATCGGCCTGCGCACGCAGTTCGGTGGAAAGCGGAGTGTTTGCATTCATGCGGCGATCATAGGGCGGCCTTCTCCCCTCGCCCACCCGCTTCTTGCCATGCGTGCAAGGGAAGAAGTCAGTCGTGATGAAAGGAATGGTCATTCTCAAGGGGGGTACCACCACTTAAGCTGCTCCCCCCTCCTTCTGCGCGGAGCCCTGTCCATGAATGCCACCCAGCAATTGCGGCAGCTGCAAGCCTCGGCCGAACGCCTGGACATTGGCGTGCTGCAGGATTTCTTCGACAGCCTGGAGGCCCTGCCCACCGGATTCATGCTGGGCGAATGGGATGGTGGCGTTTTCAATACCGGCCACCCCGGTGAAAAACAGCTGGCGCGCTCAACTGGAGCGGCAAGACGTTTCATGGCGCCAATCATCAGCCGTGATGCGGACGGCAAGCGCGTGGTGAATCCGGTGCTGGGCAACGCCACCATGGTCTACGACAGACATCCCATCTTCGACCATTTCCGCAAGGTAGACGACAACACCGTGCTGGGCGTGATGGACCGCAAGGGCGACACCATGCCGCTGTTCTTCTTCCTCGTGCGGCTCTGAGGCAAAAAACATTCGATAACCGCGTGCACTCTCCTGTTTCGAGCAGTGGAGAGCGCACAATAAACCGCACACCCTATTCCCTCCTGTTCAAAACCGGAAAATCCCCGTCACCACCTATTCCCGTACACGTCAGCGCTACATTCGCCTCACATACCTCTCGACAAAGCGCCCCGCTCTCCGCACACAGGCAACACAAGGCCTACATCGGCCCGGCTGCCTCAAAGCTCTGACCACAAAAACGCCCATCTCGCGCAGTAAACATTACAAAGCCCACAGCTAGATTGACTGCACGCCTTGCGCGTTGGCCAAGGCATTCCGGAATCCGCCGGAATGCCTCTCTCGACTCAAGAATCACCGTCATCAGCTCAATTAACGGAAGGATGCCCCATCATGAACAAGCACATGAATCATGGAATCAAAGCCGCCACTCTCGCTCTTGCCTTTGCCAGCACCGGCTTCATGGCCGCCGCCCATGCCGACGCACCCGCTTCCGGCTTCCAGATCGGCATTGATGGCGGCAAGGCCGAAGCCCGCAACCGCTGCGACAACGTCACCAACTGCGACAGCTCGGACAAGAGCTTCCGTGGCAATATCGGCTACCAGTTCAATCCCTATGTGGGCGCGGAAGTCGGCTACACCAGCTTCGGCTCGCTCTATGACACGAACAACAGCCAGATTGATGCCTCGCAGGATGCCGGCGCCTTCACCGCCAGCGTGGTGGGCACCCTGCCGCTGGGCGACAAGTTCGGCCTGTTCGCACGAGCCGGTGCCGCCCGCTACGACCTGGACAACTCAGGCAGCGTTCAGGGCATTCCCGTGGAAGACGGCGACGGTGACATCAAGCCCTATTACGGCGCCGGTGCCCGCGTGAACATCACCCCGAATTTCGCCTTGCGCGCGGAATACCAGATCTACACCAACCTCGCCGGCGTGGATGGCAATGACGATGATGTCCATGCCTGGTCGGGTGGTGCACTCTTCACGTTCTGATCCTGCGCTGTGCAGCACCAACAAGAAGCCCGGCAATGCCGGGCTTTTTTCTGCTCGCGGTGCGTGACGCATGGCGTTAAAAGGACCTGCATTTCACGATGGCTGCCGTCCCTAAGTAAGAAGGCCGGAGCAACAGAGGCAAAACAGGGAAATAGCGCCCCTGCAAAAAACCGCACCGCTCAGCCATTCAGCACATCCCTGATGCGCGTCTGCAACGCCGGCACCACCTCCGCTTCAAACCAGCGGTTTTTTGCCAGCCAGACATTGTTGAGCGGACTGGGATGCGGCAAAGGCATCACCGCGCCGAAAGTCTCCCACCGTCGCACGCGCTCCGTGAGCGTGCCCTTCGCCCTGGGCAGATGCCAGGCCTGGGAGTAATTGCCTATGGCCAACACCAGTTCCAGTTGCGTGAACGCCTCCATCAGGCGCGGCCGCCATTGCGGCGCGCACTCCTTGCGCGGCGGCGCATCGCCGGACGCCGCCTTGCCCGGATAGCAAAAGCCCATGGGCAGGATGGCAATGCGGCTCTCGTCATAGAACACATCCCGGCCTATACCCATCCACTCACGCAGGCGGTCACCACTGGCATCCTCGAAGGGAATACCGGAACCATGCACCTTGCGTCCCGGCGCCTGGCTGGCAATCAGGATGCGGGCCGAGGGGCTGAACTGCAGCACCGGCCGCGGACCCAGCGGCAGGTGGTCTGCACACAGCGTGCAGGCACGGATTTCTTCAAGCAGGGGAATGCGGCGCGGCACGGCATGTCCTGAGGGAAAAGGGAATGGCGCAGTGTACCTCTTCCCGCCAGATCATCCTGCAACATCGTCAGTCGTGCTTCGTAAGCAGGAACTGCATGGATTATGCTGGCGCGCCATGGAGAAACTGAATGAGCAATGAACTGATCGTGGAAGACCTGGTGGTGGGTGATGGCAAGGAATGCGTGAAAGGCGCCCTCATCCTCACCCATTACCGCGGCACCCTGGACGATGGCACGGAATTCGATTCATCGCAGCGTCGCGGCCGTCCCTTTGAATGCGTGATCGGCGTGCGCCGGGTGATACAGGGCTGGGACCAGGGCCTCATGGGCATGAAGGTCGGCGGCAAGCGCAAGCTCTTCGTGCCGGCGCATCTGGGTTATGGCGAGCGCGCCGTGAACGGAATCCCACCCCACTCCAACCTGCATTTTGAAATCGAGCTGCTGGAAGTGCGCACGCGCGACGAATGATGCCTTGTTAAAAACCAGCCGGAAAACCGTTCCATGAAAACACCCGACGAACTCAATGCCATGGCTGCCGGCACCCTGCCCGGCCTGCTGGGCATACGGATTGTGCAACTCTCCCACGACGCCCTGCATGCCGAACTCAGCGTACGCGCCGACCTCATGGCCCCCAACGGCTTTCTCCACGCCGGCACAGTCGTGACACTGGCCGACAGCAGTTGCGGCTACGGCTGCATGACGCTGTTGCCTGAAGGCGCCAATGGATTCACCACCATAGAACTCAAATCCAACCACCTTGGTACCGCGCGCGACGGCCATCTGGATTGCTTGGCCCGTCCTGCCCATCTCGGCCGCACGACCCAAGTCTGGGATGCCGAAGTCACGCACCGCGAAAGCGGCAAAACCATCGCGCTGTTCCGCTGTACACAGATGGTGCTTTATCCAAAGTGAGCGAGCGCCCCATGAAAAGCCTGGCCTTCACGCACCGCAACGACACCCGCTTTGCCATCGGCGATTTTTCACCCGTGCTCTCCGTATTTTCCTACCACGAGCTGGGCAATACCGTGTCCCCCTTCCTGCTGCTGGACCATCTCGGCCCCGGCAGGCTGCTGCCCTCCGAGCGTCCCGGTGGCGTTAACACGCATCCGCATCGCGGCTTTGAAACCGTCACCCTTGTGTATGCCGGCGAAATCGAGCACAGGGATTCCAGTGGCGGAGGCGGCCTTATCGGCGCCGGCGATGTGCAATGGATGACCGCCGCCAGCGGCGTCATGCATCGCGAACTTTTCAGCCCGGCATTCACCCAGGCTGGCGGCCCTTTTGAAATGGTGCAGCTCTGGGTGAACCTGCCGGCGGCCGACAAGATGAACCCGCCACGCTACCAGAACCTTACCCGTGCCAGCATTCCGGTGGTGGAATTGCCGGATGCATCAGGCTCGGTGCGTGTGATTGCCGGCACTGTTGGAAAGATCACCGGCCCTGCCCTTACCCATTCACGCCTGCAAGTACTGGATGTACGCCTGAATGCCGGGCACAGCGCACGCTTTGCCACGGAAGACGGCGACACCGCCCTCGTCTACCTGCTGGCCGGCAAGCTGCAATTCGGTCCGGAAGAAGAAGCGCTGGAAGAGCAGGCACTGGCGGTGATGTCGAGCCTGGGGGCCGAAGTCGCAGTGACGGCAACCGAAAAAAGCCGCTTTCTCGTGCTTTCCGGCGCGCCTTTGCATGAGCCCATCAATGGCCACGGCCCCTTCGTGATGAATACCTACGAAGAAATCCTGCAGGCTTATGACGATATCAAGACCGGGAAATTCGCGAAGCCTTAATGAGAGGCAGACTTACGCCTTCTTCTTGGTAACCGTATAAAGCCGAACATTTCCCTCCTTTTTGATCTGAAAAAACTTGTTCAGCTTCTGGATCACTTCGGTCAACGTCTTGCCTCCATAGCTGCGGGGGTCAAAGTCCGGCTTCAATCGCTTTACAAGGCTACCGGCCGGCCCAATATTCGACCAACCATCCTCATCCTTGTACTGATTCCAGGCCTTGGTCAGTATGTCCACCAGCTCTTTCTGTTCGGACTTGCTGATCTCAATGGTTTCAGCCACCTCAGCAACAGCAGGAACGCCAAGATTCTCCGTCAGAATGAAATCATCACAGGCATTGCGGAATGCAACCGGGGTTTTCTTCTCCCCCACACCGAAAACGAATATTTCTGACTCACGCAAGCGTGAAGCCAGTTTTGTGAAGTCGCTGTCGCTGGAAATCAGCGCAAACGCATCGAACTTGCCGGAATACAGCAAGTCCATGGCGTCGATGATCATGGAAGCGTCTGTAGAGTTCTTTCCGGTGGTATAGGCAAACTGCTGGACAGGCTGTACCGAAAGCTCGTTGAGTACGGTCTTCCAGTTCTTTAGATTTTCGCTGGAC
>JASLCO010000233.1 GCA_030146505.1 Moraxellaceae bacterium | reverse complement strand
TGTTGATCAGCGTGGACTTGCCGACATTGGGAATGCCGGTGATGAGTGCGGTGATGTTGCCGAGCTTGTCGGCCTTGCCCCCCATGAGGTTCTTGCACACGCCGGCGAGGGCACGGATCTGTTCCGGCTGTTCGGTGCTGATGGCAATGGCTTTCACGTCCGGCGTTTTCTGGAAATGCTCCAGCCAGAGCGCGGTCACGGCCGGATCGGCCAGATCGCTTTTCGACAGCACCTTGAGGCTGGGCTTGCCGCCGCGGAACTGCTCGATCACCGGATTGGCGCTGCTGTAGGGAATGCGCGCATCCAGCACTTCGATGACAAGATCAACCTTGGGCAGGATTTCCTTGATGTCCTTGATGGCCTTGTGCATGTGGCCCGGAAACCAGTTGATGCTCATGAGTGTGATGTCACGCGAGAAGGGGCCGCCATTGTACCCGCTCAGGCGCGTGGCCGGCAGGCAGCTCAGCGTTGCCGCCCGGTGCTCCTGAGCTTGTGGCGGGCGGTTTTCTGGTAATGCGCCAGAAAATCCGGCATGGCGACCCGGGCCGCCTGCGCATCATCCGCATAGAGCAGCGCCAGGTCGGCATGCATCTGCAACAGCAGCCTGGCCGTCATGTCGGCATCAGCCAGGGCACGGTGATGGCGGCCCTGCACCGGGATGCGATGCAAATCCACCAGCGTGGCCAGGCGATGATTCGGCGCCCAGGGATAGAGCCGGCGGGCAATCAGCACCGTGCAGAGAAAGTCCGCCGACGCCACACGCCCCATGAGGGCCAGCTCGTGTTGCCAGAAACGGCGATCGAAGCTGGCATTGTGCGCAACCAGCGTGGCATCGCCGACAAAGTCATGGATGTCCGCCATCACTTTTGCAGGCCGGGGTGCCTCGCTCACCATGGCGGACGTGATACCGGTCAGCCCGGTGATGAAGGCCGGCACCGGCACGCCGGGATTCATGAGGCTGGCGTAAGAATCGGTAATGCGGCCGTTCTCCACGAGCACGGCCGCCACTTCCAGGGCGCGACCTCCCTGCCCCGGCATGAGCCCGTTGGTTTCAAAATCGATGACGGCGTAGCGCGGCATGAAGGCTCTGGCGGAAGACGGCGGACGAGGCGGCGAGCATGCCTGCCGCCTGCACAAAGCGCAAAGCCCGCGCCGCTCAGAGCGGAGTGAAGGTGCGTATCATCCAGTTGTTGAAACGCTGCCAGCGCGTGGCATCCGAAGTTCTGCAGCGCGGATCGGTTTTCTGCAGCGCCGTGATGGCGCTGCGCGGGATGGGCAGCTTTTCGCAACCATGGTTCTGCTCGCAGATCAGATCCCACTCCGGCCGGGCGGCAATATGGCAGGCAAAGCAGTTGCCGCCAAAACGGTTCACCACATCGGCAAAACCGCGTTTGCGTATGGTGCTTCCGTTCTTGTCGACATCCAGCTCGAAAAACTCCCAGTCCCGGGTCACGGCATTGAAACCGGTTTCGCGCTTGACCATCACTTCGTTGGGAAAGAGCTGCACGACCGAGCCCGGCGGATAAATACCGCCATCCGCCGATTGCGCCACTTTCACGGTTTCCTCCAGCTTGCCGGGCAGGAGATTGTCCACAAAGAAGCCGCGTACCGGCTTCATCTCCTGCAGGCATTTGAAAGAAGCGGCCGTTATATCCACGGCCGCCTCCGGTGATTGCGCCTGTGCCCGGGAAACCAGGCTGCACAACAGCACGACAACAGTCAGGGCTCGAGACATGACAGCTCCATGATACCGGGGCAACTCAAACTGGCTCCGGCAGGCTCCGGGCCAGGGCACGACCGGCTTTCTGGTAGCGATCCAGAAAAAGCAAGTCGATATCTTCATCGGGATAGAGCTGGGCCAGATCCTTCTGCATGCGCAGGAAAACCTGGGCCTTGAGCAGGGCATGATCCAGGGCACGCTTGTGCAGCCCCTGGCAGCGGCTGCCCTGCAAGGCGGCCAGCGCCGGAATTTTCTGGCTGCCAGCCCAGGGATAAAGGCGACGGGCCAGACGCAAGGTGCAGAGAAATCCCGGCGTGTCGCCCTGCCCGGCCAGTTCCAGCTCATGCTGCCATATCTGGCGGTCGATGCTGGCATTGTGGGCCACCAGTATCGAGCCTCCCAGAAATGCCTGTAACACAGCCATGGCCGTGGCGGAATCCGGCGCCTCGCGGATCATGGAGGGGGTGATGCCGGTCAGCGCGGTCAGGAAGGGCGGCAGCGGCAGGCCCGGATTCATCAGCTGCTGGCAGGAGGTGGTGATGCGCCCCTCCTCCACACGCACCAGTGCCGTCTCGAACACGCGGCCGCCACGGTTGGGGGCAAGGCCGTTGGTTTCCATGTGCAGGATGACGAAGCCGGTCATGCCCAAGGCCAGGTATAGGGAGAGGAAGGGAAGATCATGGGCACTCGCATCCTTGAGGCGCATTAATGGCAAAACAAAAGACCAATTGGTCACAAACAAGCCGCGAAGGCTAAGGCAAAGAACCGAAAGGCTGCAATCGGCCATCCCCTTCCCCCGACTGACGGCGGGCCACCTGACCCCGGAGCCTGTTCGCAATCCTTGTTTTCGCCGGAACGACGTTTTCAAAGGCCCTGACTATCAAAAGCCAACGATTTCAGGGATCGTAAACAGGCTCCGGGCATTCGGAGCGGCATGAAAATCATGCGCGGGCTCCCGGGCCTGTCATCACGGCAATGCAAGGAGGAAAACCACGCCATGTTCGAGGCGGCAGAAGGCGGACAGGAAGTCAGCAAGGAAGATTACAAGGCACGCGTGCCGGCATTGCGCGAAGCCTTGCTGGAGGCGCAGTTTGCCGTGCTGGGGGCCGCCCGTTTTCAGGTGGTCATCGTCGTCGGCGGCGTGGATGGCGCCGGCAAGGGCGAGACCGTCAACCTCTTCAATGAATGGATGGACCCGCGCCACATCAGCACGTTCGGTTTCGGCGAGCCCACAGGCGACGAAGCCCAGCGGCCGCCCATGTGGCGTTTCTGGCAGGCCCTTCCCCCCAAGGGACGCAGTGCCATGTTCATCGGTTCCTGGTACACCGCGCCCATCGTGGGCGGCGCCACCGGCCGCCTTTGCGGAGCGGCGCTGGCGCACGAGGTGGCGGAAATCCGTGCCTTCGAGGACATGCTCCAGAAAGAAGGCGTGCTCCTGGTCAAGCTCTGGTTCCACCTTTCCGAGGCCGCCCAGAAAAAGCGCCTGGAAGAATTGCAGGCTGACGAGAAAACGCGCTGGCGCGTGGGCGATACCGACTGGGAACGCTTCCGGCAGTACAAGGATTTCCGGCGCGTGTCCGAGGGTGTGCTGCGCGACACGGATACCAGCGGGGCCCCCTGGCATGTCATCGACGGCAGCGCACCGCGCGCCCGCGCCCTGGCGGCCGGCGACATCCTGCTGGCCGCACTGCGCCAGCACCTGCAGGGCCAGCCCGAGGCCGGCGCGCACCTCGATTCTCCCGCTGCCATCCCCGTGCTGCGCAACCTGGACTACTCCGCCCGGATGAAACGGCGCGAATACGAGGAAGAACTGGAAATCTGGCAGGGCCGGCTCAATCTGCTCACCCGCGCCCCCGCCTTTGCGGAAAAATCCCTGGTACTGGTGTTCGAAGGCCAGGATGCCGCCGGCAAGGGCGGCGCCATACGCCGCATCACGGCGGCGCTGGATGCGCGCCAGTACCAGGTGGTGCCGGTGTCGGCCCCCAGCGCGGAAGAGCACGCCTATCCCTGGCTCTGGCGCTTCTGGCGGCAGCTGCCGCGCCACGCCCATGTCACGATCTTCGACCGCTCCTGGTATGGCCGCGTACTGGTGGAACGCGTGGAAGGGTTTGCAGCGCCTGCGGTCTGGCAGCGCGCCTACGGCGAGATCAACCACTTTGAACAGCAGCTCATTGAAAGTGGCTGCATCGTGGTGAAATTCTGGCTGGCCATCACACGCGAAGAGCAGCTCAAGCGTTTCCGCGAACGCGAACAGGTCGCCTTCAAGAACTACAAGATCACGCCGGACGACTGGCGCAACCGCGAGCGCTGGGACGATTACGAGCAGGCGGTGAACGACATGGTGGCACACACGGGCAACGGCCCCGCGCCGTGGACGCTGGTGGCCTCCGACGACGTGGAATATGCCCGCATCACGGTGCTGAAAACGATTTGCGCCGCCATGGAAAAAGCCTTCGCCACCCCGCCAGCGTCTCCGCAGGAACGGCTTCAGCCGCGATAGCGCCCTTCAAACCCCACACAAACTCCCACTGCAAACCTTTCCCCGTTTGCGCAGAATGGCGCCCACTTTTGCCCCGTTGACGGTCTCGCCACCATGACAAGGAGTTACGGCATGCGCCCACTCATCCTGCTCGCCAGCCTCGTGCTGCTGGCCGCCTGTACCTCACGCCCGCCGGCACCGCCGGAAAAACCCGCCGTGCCAGCGCGCTATGCGCCGGCGGAATGGTCGGCCCTGCCCGGCTGGCCCGGTGACAAGCTGGCCGCAAGCTGGGAAGCCTGGCTGCAGTCCTGCCAGCGCCTGCAAGGCCGCACTGACTGGAAGAACCTGTGCGCGCAGGCCCGTGCCCTGGGCAACACGCCGGACGATGCCGCCATACGCGCCTTTTTTGAAAACGGCTTCACGCCCTGGCAGGTGGAAAACACCGAAAGCGGCAACAGCGGCCTCATCACCGGCTATTACGAAGCCCTGCTCACCGGCAGCCGCGAAGCCCGCCCGGGCAGCGTGCCACTCTACGGCGTGCCCGACGACATGCTCACCATCGAGCTCGGCAGCGTGTATCCCGACCTCAAGAACATGCGCCTGCGCGGCCGCCTCGCCGGCAACAAGGTACTGCCCTACTGGAGCCGTGCCGACATCAACGCCGGCCGCGCCCGGCTGCCGGATGACAAGGTACTGGCCTGGGCCGACAACGCCGTCGAGGCCTTCTTCATGGAAGTGCAGGGCTCGGGCCGCGTGCAGCTGGACGACGGCAGCCTGATCCGTCTCGGCTATGCCGACCAGAACGGCCAGCCCTACAAGTCCATAGGCCGCTGGCTGGTGGACCAGGGTGAAATGACGCTGGACCAGGCCAGCATGCAGGCCATCAAGGCCTGGGCCGAGACGCACCCGCAACGCCTGCCCGAACTCCTGGCCGCCAATCCCAGCTATGTGTTTTTCCGCCTGCTGCCCGACGCCTCGGGCGGCCCCGTGGGCGCCCTCAGCGTGCCGCTCACGGCCGAGGCCAGCATCGCCGTGGACCCGAAATTCATCCCGCTGGGCAGCCCCGTCTTCCTCGCCACCACGCTCCCCGGCAGCAGCGAGCCACTGGCACGGCTGGTACAGGCGCAGGACACCGGCGGCGCCATCCGCGGCCCGGTACGCGCCGACTTTTTCTGGGGCTTCGGCCACGATGCCGCCGCCCGGGCGGGGATGATGAAGCAGAAAGGCCAGCTCTGGCTGCTGCGCCCCAAGGGCATGATGCCGCCGGAGCTGAAAGCGCCCTGAGCCTGGCGCGGGAAAGGAGGAGGCAAGTCCCTGGCACCAAGCGGCTGTTTCTCCCCACGCGAAGGGCGGGATGCAGCGACTCCAAGTTTTTTTTGGCAGATGACCGGGAGGGGAAAACCACTGCCTGGAAACAGCCGGCAAACCAGTCACCGCTGCCCGCCAACCGCCTGTCCCGCAGGCTTTGTGGCTTTTTCGTAGCACTCCCTTTTTTCCCCATGGCCGGCCCCGGCAACTGTGGGAGAATCGCTCTCCGTCCGGGCGGCTGCCCGGCATGACGCCAGCGCCCTGCCGCTGGCCACAACAAGAATAACGGCCTGCGCTGGCAGGCAGTCTTTTCAGGATTCATGACTATGCGAGTGCTTTCCGACTGGCGCCTGCGCGGATTGCTGGGCCTTGTAGTGGTGGCCGGAGGCCTGGGCTGGATGGCCGGCCATGAAGGAGGAGCGGGCCGTTCGTCCGTCCTCCCTGCCCTGTCCCGCTGGCTGTCTCCGGTCATGGGCGCGCAGCCGGCATCCCTGGCCGCGCACAGCGTGCTCAAGGGCTATGGCGAGCTGCCCCTGCATTTCGAACCCAATGTGGGACAAAGTGATCCGGCCGTGAAATACCTCGCGCAAGGTGGCGGCTATTCCCTTTTCCTGACGAATA
>JASLCO010000222.1 GCA_030146505.1 Moraxellaceae bacterium | reverse complement strand
GTTGGCATCCGTTGTACCTATTGCCACATAGTCGTCTAACCCCCTACGGCCCGATGACACCACTACTCCCGGAATAGGCTGACCACTGGCATCTACGACTCGCCCATATAATCCACCGCTAACCATAGTGTTTGATATCAGGCTGAAACTGACACTGTTGGTTGCGCCAGCAGAGAATGTGACCTCCCGACTCAAGGGCTGAAAACCAGGTGCCGAAATGGAAACCGTATAACTACCGGCAGATGCCAGCACAACCTGGAATTTTCCATCAGCCGTTGTCCTAACGGACTGTCCTGTTGCCGCAATAGTGACAAGTGCATTGGCAATTGCACTTCCGGAGGAAGTATCCACAGCCGTCCCCATCAGAATGGCAGCCGAAGAGCCCTCCAATTTGCTCATTTTCAGGAACGCAAAATCCCGAAGCTGGCCCGGCTTTAGATTCATATCCAGTGTTAAAGGCAAATAGCCATTGCCAGACAAAGTGAGCTTATAAAGCCCAGGGGCCAAATCATTCTGCTGAACTCGCCCCTCTGCATCCGACAACAACGCGATAGCACCTGCACTTTCAGGAGTTAAACTAACGACTGAAATTCCGGATAATGGCACACCTGTTTCAGTATCAACCAAAGACAGGGATAGAGCGGCTCGCAACGGGCTAACGACAGCCTGCCCAATATCATTCAAAGAGTTGAGTACAACAGCCGTGATATACGGATCATTACTCCAACTTCCATTGGCCTGTTGCAGTGTGAGAATCCGTTCTCTATAGCTGTTTTCAGCAGAGGGATTTAGGCGATAGATATGCAAGAGACGCGACAGGAATGCGTCCACAAAATAATCCGCACCAGAGTTAGACCACTGTCCTGGAGCAATTTGTGCTTGATCAAGCTCTGCTGCTCGCGCGGCAGCAACCACAGCCAAGTCTGGTCGATAGGGCAAATAAACCGTCAAAGCAGAGAGAATGTAATAGTCCGCTATATGCTGCTGATCCCCCACTGAATAAGCGGAAGCCACCAATCCATCTTGCAACAAGTAATCCAGGGCAGCCTGCTGCAACTGGCCATAAGGCTTATCTGCAACAGCCAACAGCGCCAAGGCAGTATCAACCGGATCGCTTGTCCAACCTGCAAGATGCCCGAACCCGCCATCAGAAGATTGTCTTGCAATCAAGGACTGCTGGGGCAACTCTGCAGAAAGCCCGTTGGCCTTGAGCCAGAGGGCATAGCGCGCGAGGGACTCTGTGTCGGCTCCACTCTCCGCCACCACAGGAATTCCGTTTGTCAGAACCTGCAATGCCATCAGTGCTGAGGCCGACTCCGACCTCACCTGCAGAACGGCAGCAAGAGACTCTTCTTCACTACCGACCTGGCCCCCAGGCAATGTTTGCTGGGACAGCCATTGCGCCCCCTCGGGAATCCCGGCTATTGCAGGGGTCGCCGTCAAAAAAAGAAGGAAAACCATACCGCCCAAAAAGGTTATCAGGGCTGCCGAGAGTCCACGCATATCACCCACATCCTGTCGGGATGGCCTGTAATACTGTCAGGCCAAAGAAGGGAGGTTATGAGGTCGGGAGGCCTCATAACGAATTTGGGGCGTTTTGTAGTATCTCTGTAAGTGGCCGGTCAATACGTAGTAACCGCAACAACCCACATCTGAGCTGTATACCTCTGCTTAATGGATGATTTTTAACCAGATTACGAGGAGATGCGCTTGGCCGTGTACTTGTATAGGAGTTAACTCACTGCTTTCTAAGTACCACTTAAGTCCTTCTCCATTAATTCCTCTGCTATCGGCCCCAAATTAGATGGCATTGCACCATAATTCTTTCATCAGCTTTCACACATCAAATCAATTGTAGCCCTCCACCTTCCTGTATTTTTTATGGATAGAAAAGCTCCAGCACTGCCTTGTCTTATCCACCAACTCATTCTGGCTTGCCATCGCTCCTGGAGAAATCATCTGAAGAGAAAAATTCTCTCACGGCACAAAGCCATACTGCGGACAAGACATATTTCCGTACCGTGGGAGCAGGAGCTTTTTCCAGAAAAACTGCTGTACATTGCAGTAACGCAACAAGGCAACACGGAACGCTTCCCGAGCAAAGAAGGCCCACCCACGCCACCATCAAGTTTCGCAACGCACCGCAACACTGTCTGCAACACGCTGTTTGTCACTCCACACCAGCATGAGGCCCGCCAGTGCGAGAAAGCTGCCGGTCACAGGAATGGCGGCATAGCCCCAGCCCATGCCAAGCACGGCGGCACCCAGTCCTGCCCCCAGGGCATTGCCCAGATTGAAGGCGCCGATATTGAGTGATGAAGCCAGCCCCGGTGCGTCGGCGGCAGCCTGCATCACCCGCATCTGCACGGGCGGCACCAGGCCGAAGCACGTCACACCCCAGACCAGCAGGCTGATCGCGGCACCAGTGTGACTGGCCAGCAGCAGCGGCTGCACCAGCATCAGCAGCCCCAGTGCCGCCAGGAAAATTGCGGCACTGCCATTGAGCGACCAGTCCGCCAGGCGCCCGCCTAACCAGTTGCCGACGGTAAAGCCCGTACCGATGAGCACGAGGCCCAGTGTCACAAAACGGTCCGAGGCACCGGTAATGTGCATGAGTATCGGCGCCACATAGGTGTAAAGCGTGAACATGGCACCCGCGCCCATGACGGTGGTGGCCATGGCCAGCAACACGGAGCGCCGCGTCAGCACGCGCAGTTCGCGACGCACATCCAGGCGGTCACCGGCCGGGTCACGCGGCAAGGCAAGCCACAACGCCGCCATGGCCAGCAGTCCGAGCAGGGCCGTGCCGGCAAAGGCCATGCGCCAGCCGATGGCATGACCGACCCAGGCAGCGGCCGGCACGCCGCCGATATTGGCCACGGTCAGGCCCATGAACATGGCTGCCACCGCACTGGCCTGCTTTTCACGCGGCACGACACTGGCCGCAACCACGGCTCCCAGGCCGAAAAATGCACCGTGGTTGAGGCTGGTGACCAGGCGCGCAGCCAGCAGCGTGGAATAATCGGGCGCCATCGCCGACAGAAGATTACCCAGCGTGAAAATGGCCATCAGGAAAATAAGCGCCTTGCGTTTGCTGTAGCGGCTCAGCAGCAGGGTCATCACCGGCGCGCCCACCATGACACCAATGGCATAGGCGCTGATGAGCAGGCCGGCGGTGGGGATGCTGACGTGCACACCTTCGGCAATCACCGGCAGCAGCCCCATGGGCGAAAATTCGGTGGTGCCTATGCCGAAGGCGCCCACCGCCAGCGCCAGCAGGGCCCAGAACGCATGTGGTGCTGCCGTGGCGGGAGAAGGCGTTGTTGTCATCTTGCGCATGCCTCCGGCTCAGTCCCAGGCCGGCGCCAGCGCTGCCGGATTCACCAGGCGCCCGTCCGGACGGGCAAGCCCGGCAATGGCGGCCATGTCACTTTGGCTCAGGGAAAAATCGAAAATGTTGATGTTTTCCGCCAGGCGTTCGGGATGCACGGTTTTCGACAGGACCACAAAGCCCTGTTGCAACAACCAGCGCAGCGCTACCTGCGCCGCACTCTTGCCATGCTGCGCCCCAATGCGCTGCAGCAGCGGATCGCGCGGCACGGCACCATCGGCCATGCCGAAATAAGCGGTAATCGACATGCCCAGGGATTGGGCCTCTGCCGCCACGGCGCGCTGGTCCAGATAAGGATGCACCTCGATCTGGTTGGTGACGATGGGTGCCGGGCTGCGCGCCACAGCCTCCTTCATCTGCGCCATATTCTGGTTGCTGACGCCGATGAAACGCGTTTTGCCGGCTTCGCGAACCGCGTTCAGCATGTCGACCTGTGCGGCCACGGGCACCTCATGCGCAGGCCAGTGCAGCAGTAGCAGATCCACCTGATGCACCTTGAGCTTTTCCAGGCTGGCATCAACCGAAGCGGCAAAACGGACCGGATGATATTGGTCCACCCACACCTTGGTAGTCAGAAACAATTCCTCTCGGCGGATTCCGGCGGCAGCCAGTGCCCGCCCCAGCGCCGCTTCGTTGCCGTAAATCTGGGCCGTATCGAAATGGCGGAAGCCCACCTCCAGCGCCAGCGGCACGATGCGCTCGACATCGGCCTCCGACATGCGGAACACACCAAAACCCAGCGCGGGAATGGCAGCACCATGTGCATTGACAAGCTGCATGATGATTCCTCCGTATTGACAAGAAATACCGGACACATTCCGGCAACAAGCACCGGCAGGAACAGAAAAAATGCCGCCAGTGCGCCACCATGAACGCTGCCTGCGGCCTGGACAAGCCACTGCTGCCTCACAAGAGCTGTGAAATGGATTCACAGACAAAAGCTTGGGCCAGCAGGAACAAGGCGCGCCGTTATTGAAGGCAAGGAAGTGATTGGAAGCAAGGCATGCATGAGACGAGCAACCGCGCGCCAGAAAAACCGGCCTTCATGCAAGCTTGAAAGGGATGGCTCTCCATACCCCGCAGGCTCCGGCCTCCGCCGGAATGAGGGAACAGGCAGGGGATTTTCGGCTAGCGCAGCAACCAGCGTTGGGTGGCCAATGCCAGCGGTTGTGCAATGGTCTTTTGCAAACGGGCCGGTAAATCCAGGGGCTTCAGGGTCATTTTCACGGCCATGCGGCCGGGATAATGCTGGCGGATCAGGCGGGCAACATCAGAAAACGCTGCGCGGAATTCCGGGCCGCCACGATGGAAGCCGGGATGACGGTGATTGAAAGCGTGCCAGAACGCGCATTCGGCATCACTGTTGCGCAATTCCCAGAGGCGGCGGCGCAAAGCGCCAAATACCCGCAGCCGGCCATTCCGTTCCGCCATATTGCACTGGCGGAAAAAGCGATAAAAATTCTTGTAATGCCGGACTTCATCCTGACGGATAAGACCGGCCAACTGCCGCAATACCGGTTCGTCCGCATAGTCCTGCAGGGCACGATAATAAGTGGACGTTCCCATTTCTATGATGCAGCGCGCGGCCATTTCCAGCGCTGGGCTTTTTTCCAGTGCCTCCGGCCGGCACAGCAGCGCATACTCGGCAATGAAGTCCGCATAGGCCGCATTCCAGTCAAAACCGGGCCAGGCCTTCCGGATATAGGCCCTGAGGGCGCGGCCGTGCTGCAGCTCTTCCGGCTCCCAGGACTGCTGCAGCCAGTGCGCCACACCGACATGCGCCCGGAAAGACTCCACCAGATTGCGCGTGTACAAATCCGAGCTGATTTCCACGAAAGACGCCGTGACGACAATATGGAAAATGGCTTCATCACCTTCCAGCCATTCATGACTGATGTCATCAAGCGCCAGCTCATCCACGTTCCACCGGCAACTTTCAGCCATGGCGGTATTCCCGTCAGCAAAACCGGCCAGCTCAGGCATCATCCTCGTCCTGCTCGGCGCGTTGCACCGCGGGCCTTTCACTGATGCGGGCATGCAGGTCATCCAGTCGGGGCCAGCGCGAAAGTGAAATTTCCTGCACCTCTGCCCACCCCAGCATGACGTAGAGATAGGCATCTGCCACCGTGAACTCCGCTCCCATCAGGAAATCCCGACCCTGCAGCAGGCTTTCCACATAGTCGAAATGTGATCCCAGATTTTCACGCGCAGCATTATTTTCTTCCGTACTTCCTCCTTTGAAAAAAGGGCCGAAAGCCTTGTGTACTTCGGAAGTGAGGAAGCCCAGCCACTCCTGCAGGCGATAACGTTCGCGCGTTCCGTTGGCAGGGGCCAGATGCGATTGCGGATTGAGATCGGCCAGATACTGCAGCACAGCCACGTTCTCGGTGAGAATGCTGCCGTCCTCCAGTTCCAGCACCGGTACCCGCCCCTTGGGATTGACCGTGTAAAAATCACCGCCATCCTCCAGCGTATGGGTTTTCAGATCCACTTCCACTCCCAGAAAAGGCAAGCCGGCCTCATGGGTAACGATATGAGCTGCCAGCGAACA
>JASLCO010000205.1 GCA_030146505.1 Moraxellaceae bacterium | reverse complement strand
GGCCGGACATTGCAGGCAATAACCCGGCCATGGATGGCCATCGTTGTGATCGCCCTTCCGTAATTATTCCTGTTGTTCCGGAGCCCCTCGCAGCTAGACTGCCGGCTCGCCGTTTTCTGCAAGGATTCCGGACTTCATGGCAGCTCCCGCTGAATTTCCCGCGCATGCCTTTCACCCTTCGCTGCCGGGTGGCAAGGCCAGCGGTACTTTGCACGTTTACGAACACGGCCTCGTGTTCAGCCATGGCACGCAAACCGTCACGCTGCCGCTCAATGGCCTTGCCCTCAAGCTGGGCGGCGCCGGCAACCGCCTTGTCTTCTGCACGCATCCGGCTTTTGCCGAATGGCAGGTCTATACGGCTGATCGCAGCCTGCTGAAATTGCCGCTGCTGGCGGGCCATCAGGGGCTCGCTGCCGTGAAGGCGCAGAAGCGCCGGCATCACACCACGTTCTGGGGCCTGCTGGCCGGCAGTCTCGCGACGCTGGCCTTGCTGGTACTGGGCATCTGGTGGTCGCTGGATGCCATGAGCGCGGCTGCCGCGCGACAGGTGCCGGTGGCGTGGGAAGACAAGCTCGGTGCCAGCGTGATTGCGCAGTACCGCATCGGCAAGGATTTCATGCCGGACAAGGAGGCCGGGCCCCTGCTGCGGCCACTGACCGATCCGCTGGTGCAGGCCCTGCCGTCAGCAAGCCGCCGGTATGCGCTGCATTTCCATGTGGCGAATGATCCGGTCATCAATGCCTTTGCCTTGCCGGGTGGTTATGTCGTCATCAATTCCGGCCTCATCCTCAATGCGAAAACGGCCACTGAACTGCAGGGCGTGCTGGGCCACGAAATTTCCCATGTCACCCAGCAGCACGGCCTGCGCGCCGTTATCCGCTCCACCGGCATCTATGTAATTGCGCAAACGCTCATTGGCGATGCCAGTGGCCTGATTGCCGTGGCCGCCAATGCCGGCCCCTTGCTGCTCAACATGAAGTATTCGCGTGATTTCGAGCGCGAGGCGGATGCCAAAGGCTTTGACCTGCTCAAGCGTGCGCAGATTGATCCGCGCGGCATGGTTGCTTTTTTCCGTACCGTGCAGGCCGAGCAGAAAAAGCAGATGGACAAGATTCCGGATGAAAACGCGCGCCGTGCCATGGAAGCCGCACAAGGTTTCATCGGCTCGCATCCGGAAACCGTGGAGCGTATTGCCACGCTGCAAAAGCGGGCGGATGCCGAGCCGGCCACGGGCTGGCGTGATGATCAGGCCGCTTTCCTTGCCTTGCAGGAAAGCGTGAAGGCATTTGTCCGGGCCGGTTCAGATGAAGCATCAGAAAACGCGCCAGAAAAAGCGGCAACAGGAAAAACGGGGGAGGATGCACAATGAAAGCGGATATCAAGGGCAGTGCTGCCTTTGCCTATGTGGATGTGGAACTGGAACCGGGCGACAAGGTGATTGCCGAGGCCGATGCCATGTCCAGCATGTCGGCCGATCTCGACATGAAGGCAAAATTCAACGGTGGTTTCTTTGCGGCCATCCTGCGCCGCCTGCTGGTGGGAGAAACCCTTTTCGTCAATCATTTCAGCAACAACACCAGTGGCCCGCGACGGCTGACGCTGGTGCAGCCCACACCGGGCGCGGTGCGCTGTCTTTATCTGGAAAATGAAACCTTCTATCTGCAGCCCGGCGCCTTCCTGGCCTGCGGTGAGGACATCAGGATCGGCGTGAAATTCGCCGGCCTGATTTCCTGGATTGCGCGGGAAGGCCTGTTCCGCATCGCCGTCAGCGGTACCGGCATGGTCTGGTACGGCGCTTACGGCGCCCTGATCGACAAGGAAATCGACGGCGAATACATCGTCGATACCTCGCACCTTGTGGGTTATACGCCCGGCATCGGTCTCAAGCTGCAACTGGCCGGGGGCATTTTCTCCAGTCTCTTTGGCGGCGAAGGCCTGGTCACACGCGTGGTCGGCAAGGGACGCATCGTCATACAGACGCGCAGTCTTTCCGGACTGACCAGCTGGATCAATCCGAAACTGCCCTGAATGCTCTGCTGAGCGTCGGCCCTGCGGCGTTAAAAACAGGCGAAAAATGCTCATTTACGATTTGTAAACTCCGCTTTTCCGCCTGTTTTTGCCTTGCAGTGCTCTAGCTCGCGAGAGCATTAGGTGTTTCTGAAATGGAGAAGAACATGCAGATCGATTTCGTTCATCGCCCTGGCAATACCGCCGCGCGCGTGCTGTTGAATCCGGGCGAAACACTCACTTCCGAAGGCGGCGCCATGATTGCCATGAGCGGCCACCTCAATGTGGAAACCACCACGCACAAGAAAGGCAGCGGTGGTTTCCTGAAAGCCGTCAAGCGCATGATCGCGGGCGAATCGCTGTTCCTCAACCATTTCACGGCCGGCAGCAAGCCGGGTGAAATCTGGCTGGGCAGCAATCTGGCCGGCGACATGATGCGCTATCAGCTGGACAACGAAACCCTCATCGTGCAGTCGGGTTCCTTCGTGGCCTGCGAGCATGCCGTCAATATCGACATGGGCTGGCAGGGCTTCAAGAATTTCATTTCCGGTGAAAGCCTGTTCTGGCTGCGCCTCAACGGCAAAGGCCAGGTCATCATCAATGCCTTTGGTGCGATTTATCCGGTACAGGTGGATGGTGAATACATTGTCGATACCGGTCATATCGTGGCCTTCAGCGAGACGCTGGATTTTTCCATGACCAAGGCCGGCAAGAGCTGGATTTCATCCATCCTGGGGGGAGAAGGGCTGGTCTGCAAATTCAAGGGGCGCGGTACGGTATGGTGCCAGTCGCACAATCCCGGCAGCTTTGGCCGCAGCCTGAGGTCCGGCCTCAAGCCGCGTCGCGCCTGATGCCTACTTCATCAAGCTACTGCGCTTGCCACTTTGGGCTTGGTTCGTGCTGGGAATCCATAACGTACTGCCAGTACGCTCCGGTTTCCCTTTATGAAAATTCATGCGCGATCCGCACCCAAATTGCCGGCGCTCGCTACGCCTGCTGAAGCAGGCATGTGGAGAATTGAAAAATGACAAATAAGATCCAGGTTTCCGGCTTTTCCGGAACGCACGAAAAAGGGCGTGTGATTGCCGCTTTTGCCCAGCTTTTCCGTATTGATCCGGAAAAGGCAGAAAAGATGTTGTCCCGTTTTCCCCTGGTCATCAAGGATGGTGTGGATGCGGAAACAGCACAGAAATATCGCACCAGTCTGGAAAAGATAGGTTTGCGGGTTGATGTGATTGCTGCGCCTGTTGAGCTTGCGCTGGAGCCGATTGCGCCCAAGGCAGAAGCGCAGCAGTCGGATGTGTCTGCAGACAAGCTTGAAGCATCAGTTAATCCGGCTGCAGGGCCGCAACCCGGCTTCCAGTTCCGTATTGAAGGCCGTCCGGATTACGCCTTCCTCACGGTGCAGCTCAAGGCCAACGAGACCATCAAGGTCGAAGCCTCCGCCATGGCCACCATGGACACCAACCTGAAGATGAAGACCAAGCTCAAGGGTGGTCTCAGTCGCTTCCTCACGGGTGAATCCATTTTCGTCAACGATTTCACGGCGGAAAATGTACCCGGCGAAATCGGTATTGCGCCGGCGGCACCGGGCGATCTCGCCCATGTCTATCTGCGCGGTGAAACCATCTACCTGCAAAACTCTGCTTTCGTGGCCTGTGATCCGGCCGTCAACCTGGAAACGAAATGGCAGGGTTTCACCAAGGGTTTTTTCTCCGGCGAGAGTTTTTTCCTGGTGCGTGCCAGTGGCAAAGGCGATCTCTGGTTCAACACCTACGGCGGCATGATAGAGCTGGATATCGAAGACGATTATGTAGTCGATACCGGCAATATCGTGGCCTTCACCGACGGGCTGGATTACAGCATCAGTAAAGTGGGCGGCTATAAATCCCTGTTCTTTTCCGGCGAAGGCCTGGTCTGCCGTTTCAAGGGCAAAGGCCGTGTGTGGATACAGACCCGCACTTCGGCTGCTTTTGTAAACTGGGCGCACTGGTATCGCCCGGTACAGACCAGCAACTGAATGGCAGGCATGAAAAAGCCCGGCAATGCCGGGCTTTTTCATGCCACTTTGTATCTCTCTCGTGCAGGCGGGGCTTTAGCCGCAATGCTTCCTCACTTCTTCAGTGTGTAAAAGCGAGCCGGCTCTTTCGCACTGTCTGCATAAGCATCCAGTTGCGTGCCCATGGCATCCGACAGCATTTCCAGGCGCTTGGCGGGTGAGGGATGTGTCTTGAACATCAGGGCCACGGCGCCATCCTGCGGATTAACGGCATCCAGCGTCTGCAGGGAGCCGACCAGGCCGTAGGGGTTGTAGCCGCCGCGTGCGGCGATCACCACGCCCATGCGGTCGGCTTCAAACTCGTCGTTCTTGTCGAGGCCGCGTGCAAACAGCTCGGTGCCGGCCGTGAAGGCTTTCAGCTGGTTGGCGGCGCGTGATGTGTCCTTGTGTTCGGCGACGGTGGTGGCGAGCTCCATCTGCCAGTCGCGGCCCAGTTGCGACTTGATGGCCTTGAGCTGGTGCTTCTGCACCACATGGGCAATCTCGTGCGCGAGCACGCCGGCCAGTTCCGATTCGTTGCGGAATTTTTCGTAAAGGCCGCGCGTGATGAGGATGGTGCCGCCGGGCGTGCCGAAGGCATTCACGTCGCTGTCTTCGGTGACGCCAAAGCGCCAGGGCAGGTCGGGCCGCTCGGTTTGCAGGGCCAGCCAGAGGCCGATGCGGTTCACGTATTTCTGCAGGGCATCGTCACGCACCAGCGGCGCGGCGCCCAGCAGGTTGGCAGCGATGCCGTTGCCGATTTCGATTTCCTGCGGCTCGGGAATTTCCTTGAAGGAATCCAGTGCCTTTTTGCCTATGCCCAGCGCTTTCTGGGTGTCGGGATCGTTGAGCTTGTTCAGGGCCTTGTTGAGATCGAAGGCCTGCGCGGAGCCGGCCAGCAGCAGTGCGCCAGTGATGAGGAGGAATTTCTTCATGGTCAGTGGCCTCCGTTGTCGTCCGTGGACAGGTAATTCACCTGGCTTGCGGCCAGCTTGCCCTGCTTGGCGTAGCTGCGCGCATCGGTGCTGCTGTCCTTGTATTTTTCCAGGCGTTTGGCTTCGTCGGCATTCGGCTGGGCGTTCTGCAGTTTTTCTTCGGACAGCCCTTTCACGCCGGTGCTCACGGTATTACCGCTGGAGCCGGTCTTGAACAGCGAAGCGATGGCGCCGATGCCGGCATCACCGGTCTTGCCGGAGCCGGTGCGCAGATTGAGCAGGCGCACCCAGCCGGCCTGGCCGGCCGTGGTCTGCACATTGGCCCAGGCACCCTTGCGTGCCGTGATGTTCACGCTGTCCCGGGCTTTGAGCAGAGTGACGACATTGGCATCGCCCAGCGGCTTGGCGCGCATTTCGCTGTCTTTCAGCAGGGTGGCAGGTTCGGCTCCGGCCAGGCTGGTGGCCAAAAGGCCGGCGGTCAGTAAAAGCAGGCGCATCGTATCCCCCTTGGTTTTTTTCATTCATATCCGGCTTTGCCGGGTTCCAGCAATTCCACGCCCTGGTCGCGGCCCTTGACGTGGAATTCGCCATGCTCCGCAAAACGGAAACGACCCGGTGCGGATTTTTCACAGGCATCGCGCGTTGCGCCGGAAACCAGCACGCGCGCCACGCCCTTGGTGCAACCTTCAATGCGGCTGGCCAGGTTCACGGTGTCGCCGATGGCGGTGTAATCCAGCCTGTCATCGCTGCCGAGAAAGCCGACCACGGCCGGCCCGGTATGCACGCCTATGCCGATGTCGAAGGCATCCACGGCAGCGCCGCCATCGGTGAGCTGCTGCTTGAAGCGGTCCAGCGCCTCGCCCATTTCCAGGGCGGCGGCCACGGCGTCGGCGGCATGCTGCGGGTTGTCGGCGGGTGCGTTCCAGAAGGCCATGATGGCGTCGCCGATGAATTTGTCCAGCGTGCCGCCGTGGCGGAAGATCACTGCCACCTGCTGGCTGAAATAGGCATTGAGCAATTCCACCACGGCTTCCGGCGTGCGTGTTTCCGACAGCGTGGTGAAGCCGCGGATGTCGGAAAAAAGGATGGTGATCTCACGCGCTTCCGGTTTGGTGTCGCGCGAAAGCTCGCCGGTTTTTACCAGGTCATCCACCACGCGCGGATCCAGAAAGCGGCGGAAGAGCGATACCGTGGCTTCGCGTTCACGGCGTTCGCGCAGGAAGGCTTCCGTGGAAAAAAACGCATAGGCCAGCCAGCCCAAGGTCAGGGCTGCGCCTGTCGGCACATACCAGCGCAGCGGCAAGAGGAAATAGGCGCAGACAAACAGGGTCAGCGAAGCCGCAAGCAGGGCAAGGCCAATGATGGCAGGATTGGCGCGTCGCCAGAAAGCCAGCGCAAGTCCGGCAATCAGCAGCAGGCTGAGCGGCCAGCGTGCCGGCACATCGCGCAGCCAGTCCTGCGTACGCAGATTGGCTATCGCCGTGCTGATGATTTCCGTGCCGGGCATGAGTGCATTCACCGGCGTTGGTCGGAAATCATTCAGGCCGGGGGCGGTGGGGCCGACGATGACGATGGTGTCTTTCAGCGAGGGGGCTATTTCGGGCTTTTCGCGCCCGAGGTCATGGAAGAGGTCGCTGTAGGAAATGACGCGCGGCGGCGTGCCATACCAGTGCAGGCGTATGCGGTTCCCGTCGGGCAGTGAGCTGCCGGAGGCGCGTGCGATGGAGGCGGCCAGTGAAGGCAGTTGCCAGCCCTGTATGTTTTTCTGCACGCGGCCGAAGCGCCCGACCCGGTCGCTGCCTTTTTCTTCCTCGAAATTGGCCAGGCCTCCTTGCCAGTTCTTCATGTCCAGCACCAGCGGCACCATCAGCGGTGCGGTGGCCGACGGGTTCGCGCCGGTTTTCCGTATCGCCCCGAAACTTGCCGGCAGCGCGGAAAGCGGCGCGCCACGACCATCACCCAGCAGCAGGGAGGGAAAGAAAAGATTGTCGTATTGCTGCGCGGTGTCATGCAGTACGGCATCGCTTTCCGGGCGGAAGCGGTCGGTTTCGTTGAAGAAAATGTCGAAGGCGATGGCGCGCGGCGAAAAGGCTTCGAGTCCGTCAATGAGTTCGCCATGCACGGCGCGCGGCCAGGGCCAGGAGCCGGCTGCTTCGGCCAGGGCTTCGTCTTCCAGGCTTTTCTGGTCTATGGCCACCAGCACGATATCGGCCGGCGGTGTACGCATCGTGGATTCATGCGCCAGCAGGAAATCACCCAGGCGATTGTCCAGACGATCAAGCGCGCCCACGAGCTGCAGCAGAGCCGCGATGACGGCCAGCAGGGCCAGCGGCACCAACAGCGGTTTTTTCTTTTTCTTCAGCGGCATATGGCGTCCTTGCGGAGGTGCTTTTTGCTTTTTTGTAGGGGCGGCTTCAGC
>JASLCO010000194.1 GCA_030146505.1 Moraxellaceae bacterium | reverse complement strand
GCGCTTTGACGAGCGCGCCGAGCTAGCACCGCGTGATATCGTCGCCCGCGCCATCGACTATGAAATGAAGCGCCTCGGCATACGCTGCGTGTATCTGGACATCACGCACAAGCCGGCGGACTTCATCAAAAGCCACTTCCCGAATATCTACGAGAAATGCCTGGAGTTCGGCATAGACATCACCACAGAACAGATTCCCGTGGTGCCCGCCGCCCACTTCACCTGTGGCGGCGTGATGGTGGATCTCAGCAGCCATACCGATGTGCAGAATCTTTACGCCATCGGTGAAACCTCCTTCACCGGGCTACATGGTGCCAACCGCATGGCCAGCAATTCCCTGCTGGAATGTTTCGTGTTCGCCATGGCGGCTGCCCGCGACATCCAGGAAAGAATCGCCAGCCTCCCGGAGCCGCCGCTTTGCAAGCCCTGGGATGCCTCGCAGGTGCGCAATCCGGATGAGGACGTGATCATCCTGCACAACTGGGAAGAACTGCGCCGCTTCATGTGGGACTATGTGGGCATCGTGCGTACCGACAAACGCTTGGCGCGCGCCCTGCACCGTGTCGAGTTGCTGAAACGGGAAATCCACGAGTACTACAGCAACTACACCATCTCCACCAATCTCGTCGAACTGCGCAATCTGGTGCTGGTGTCCGAGCTCATCATCCGTTGCGCGCTGCTGCGGAAAGAATCGCGGGGGCTGCATTACACGCTGGACTATCCCGAGCTCGCCACCGAGCTGCATGACAGCATCCTGACACCAGAGAACAGCACCCACCGGCACTGAGCACCGACTGAAAGCGTGACGATCGGGGCAGTTGGCACCGCGCCCTTTGACAGTCGGCAAAGGGCGCGGTAAACCACGGCATCTTTTCATCCTTAGCTGCATTGATCAGGGATACGTCATGGGCAACCAGATTCTTATCGGCAAGGGCGATCTGCCCTGCTATCTCGAAGGCCGTTATGCCAATCGCCACGGCCTGGTCGCCGGCGCCACCGGTACCGGCAAGACCGTTACGCTTCAGGTCCTGGCGGAAGGTTTTTCCGATCTGGGCGTGCCGGTCTTCATGGCGGATATCAAGGGCGACCTCGCCGGCATTTCGCAAAAAGGCGCCGACAATCCCAAATTCGCCGAGCGAGCCACCAAGCTCGGCGTCACGGATTACCGCAACCAGGCCTATCCCACCGTGTTCTGGGATGTCTTCGGCCAGCAGGGCCATCCGGTGCGCGCCACCATTTCCGATATGGGCCCGCTGCTGCTTTCCCGCCTCATGAATCTCAACGATACCCAGGAAGGCGTACTGGCCCTGCTCTTCAAATATGCGGATGACAATGGCCTGCTGCTCCTGGACCTGAAGGACCTGCGTTCGCTGGTCTCCTTTGCCGTGGACAATACCACCGCCTTCGGCAAGGACTATGGCACGGTCAGCAAGCAGACCCTGGGCATCATCCAGCGCGAATTGCTGACGCTGGAGCAACAAGGTGCCGACAAATTCTTCGGCGAGCCTGCACTCAAGCTGGAAGATTTCATGCAGACCACGCTGGAAGGCCGTGGCCATATCAATGTGCTGGCGGCGGACAAACTCTTCCTGCAACCCAAGCTCTACTCCACTTTCCTGCTGTGGCTGCTCTCCGAGCTGTATGAAAACCTGCCCGAGCGCGGCGATGCCGACCTGCCCAAGCTGGTGTTCTTTTTCGATGAAGCCCATCTGCTTTTTGCCGATGCCCCCAAGGCCCTGCTCGACAAGATCGAACAGGTGGTACGCCTGATCCGCTCCAAGGGCGTAGGCGTGTATTTCGTCACGCAGAATCCGCTGGATATTCCGGACAGTGTGCTGGGCCAGCTCGGCAACCGCGTGCAACATGCCCTGCGTGCTTTTACACCGCGAGATCAGAAAGCCGTGAAAGCCGCTGCGGAAACTTTCCGCGCCAAGCCTGGCGTGGATGTGGCGGCTGTCATTACCGAAATGGGAGTAGGCGAAGCCCTGATTTCCACCTTGGGCGAAGGCGGCGTACCCAGCCCGGTGGAGCGCGCAAAGGTCTGCCCGCCGCGTTCGCGTCTGGGCGCCGTCACACCGGAAGAGCGCGCCGCTACTGTGCAGCGCTCGCCTTTTCGTGGCCGCTATGAAGAAGTGGTGGACAGGGAATCAGCTTACGAACGCCTGACGGCGCGCACGCAGGAGGCTGCAGCTACTGCGGCGTCGGAAGCGCAGGCAAAAGCCGATGCCAAGGCCGCCAAAGCGCCAGCCCGGCAGGCAGATACCGTGTGGGAAGCGGCAGCCAAAAGTGCGGTGCGCGCCGCCAGCTCGGAAGTCGGCCGCAGCATAGGCAAGCAATTGCTGCGCGGCCTGCTGGGCTCGCTGCAAAAATCCATGCGCTGAGAGTCTTGTTCAGGAATACAGGGGAAAAGCAGCAAGTGCTTTTCCCCTTTTTATTTGAGGGCGCCAGGAAGTTTTTTGGTGGCAGGTAAGGCGCCATATCGCAAACGCACTCGCAGCCTGCGGAAAACATCAGGTGCCACAGCATCTGCCAGCACCACGACACGCTGCCGCCACACGCCCTGCTCATCCTGCGCCAGAAAATCCATCACCACGAGATAGTGCCAGACCTGACTGCTGACGAGCTCGGCATGTCCGGCACGGTTGCCATTTTCCAGCCACCAGTCCGTGCCCTGCTCACGCAGGACCAAGGCTTGTCCCTGCTCACGCCGCCAGCCATACAGGGCCAGCAGGAAAATGCCGGCAAGCAATGGCAGCTGCAACCAGAGAGGCAGAGCCGCACGCAGCACGGCCAGCGCTGCTGCCAGATGCAGCAGGCCCAGAAGGAAGAATGCAATACGGGAAGGGCGCAGTCTTAAATCAACGCGCCATACGAGAGAGAATGAGCTCAATCATATGCTCCAGCGCGGGATCGGCCGGCTTTTCCTGCTGCATGAACCAGTTGAAAAGGTCCATATCCTCGCAGTCGACAAGACGCACAAACGTGGCTTTGTCCTCGGCACTGAGATCCCGGTAGTGTTCGTCCATGAACGGACCGAGAATGACATCCAGCTCCTTGAGGCCGCGTCGGCAATGCCACTGCAGGCGACGTTCTTCAGCACTCAGCTCGCTCATCATTCCACTCTCTGGTTTGCCAGCATGAGTCTGCTGGTCATTCATCGGTCAGGCGGCGATTATACGCTTGTTTTCTGAAGCGCCATCTCCATCTTTTCCGCTCAAGACATTGCTGCAAGACCATCATGACCACACCCTGGACCGAACTCCTCAAGGACAGCCCTGCAAACCCTGTGGGCTTTGCCGGAAGCGCTGCCCTGATTCCCCTGCCATCGCTGGCCGTGCTCACATTGACCGGCCCCGACTCCCTGAAATTCCTGCAGGGCCAGGCCACCACGGATTTCCGTGATGTGGAAAAGGGCCTGGTACGTCGCGGCGCCATCTGCTCGCTCAAGGGGCGTGTGCTCTACAGCTTCATCGCCATTCCCGATGGCGAGAATGTCGCGCTGGTCCTGCCGGCCGATCAACTGGAAGCGGCTTATACCCATCTCAAGAAATACGCGGTGTTCTCCAAAACCACGCTGGCCGATGCAAGCAGCACGCTGGCTGTTCTGGGCATTGCAGGCCCCGATGCTGCAGCCCCGGTTACGACATTGGCCGGAGCAACCCCAGAGCGCGAGGCTGTTGCACGCGCTGAAGACGGCACACTGGCCATACGCATTGCGGATGAATCACGCTTTCTGCTCGTAGTCCCTGCAGCAAAGCTGACAGCGCAGTGGCCACAAAACCGTCTGCCTGTCGCTGCCGAGAGCCATTGGTGGGCCGCCGAAATCCGTGCCGGACTCGCCACCATCTTCGCGGCTACGCGTGATCTCTTCCAGCCGCAGGAGCTCAACTATCACGCCATTGCCGCCGTGAGTTACAACAAGGGCTGCTATACCGGCCAGGAAGTGGTTGCCCGCCTCTATTTCCGCGGCAAGCTCAAGCAACGTCTTTATAGCCTGCGGGGCAAAGCTTCAACCTTATCTGAGTCCGGCGAGATTTTTGCGGCTGACAGTCATGTGGGCGATGTCGTGATGTCTGCCCTCACTCAGGGTCAGCTGGATATTCTGGCTGTCGTGAAAAATACGGCGGCCCGTGAACAGGCGCTGACGCTGGCCGACAAGAACACCGCACTCAGCGTACAGCCCCTGCCCTATGCACTTCCCGCAGAAAAGGAAGAGTGACAGCCCGCATCAATGGCCGCCCATAAAAAATCCCGCAGTCGCGGGATTTTTTATGGGCGTGGTTTTGCTATTACAGTGTAGCAAGAGGATGCGGTCCCTGCCACGGTTCCACATAGTGCTCATCCAGCCAGGCAGAAGAAACTTCAGCCAATTCGGCAGGCTGCCATTTCGGAGCATTGTCCTTGTCCACCAGCAGTGCACGCACGCCCTCGATAAAATCCGGATGCCGCGCACATTGCGTGGAAAGCGTGAGTTCTTCACGAAAAATGTCGGCCAGCTTCATGTCGCGGCCACGCAACCACTGCCTATGGATAATCGCCGCCGAGGTGGGCGAGCCCTTGGCCAGAGTTTTTGCCGTGCGATCCAGCCAGGCATCGTCCGGTGCTGGCGCCGTGAGTGCTGCATAAAGCATGGCCAGATCATCGCTGGCAGCTCGCGCATTGAGCACAGCGGCACGTGGCTTGAGCTCGGAATGGGCAAGTATGGGCGGTGATTCACGCATCAGAATCGTACTCACTTGCAGCTCGCGCGTTTCCTTGTCGTCACTGAAGCTTTCTTCACAAAGATGCTGAAGCACCGCCTCGCGCCGCGCCACCGGAACAGCGACATCAGCCAGACCGATAAACAGGGCATCAGCCGCATTGAGATGCACGCCGGTCATGCCGACAAACAGGCCCAGGCGATCCCTGACACGCGACAGGAAATAGCTGCCGCCCACATCCGGATACAGGCCTATGGTGATTTCCGGCATGGCCAGCTTGGAAGTTTCCGTCACCACGCGATGCGAGGCCCCGCTCATGAGGCCTATGCCGCCGCCCATGACGATGCCCTGCCCCCACACAACCACCGGTTTGGGAAAGGTGTGGATGAGATAGTCGAGCTTGTATTCCTCGGTGAAGAAAGCCTGGGCATAGGGATCATCAACGCCGTTCTCGCGCACGGCGAGACAGATACGGCGCACATCGCCACCGGCACAAAAGGCTTTTTCGCCGGCCCCCTGAAGGAAAACAGCAGCAATACGTTCGTCCTGTGCCCAGCGCTGCATGGCCGGCAGCAGGATATTGATCATGTCCAGACTGAGCGAATTCAGCGAGCGCTCGCTGTTCAGCGTGGCAATGGCGACAAAGCGGCCATCGGCAGCTGCGCGTTCCTCCAGCAATACGACGGGAACATCGGACATGGAAACCTCACAAGACAATTGTCGAAACGCTTCCGGACTCAGGCGGGGACAGACCAGTCTATGGGCGACTGGCCATGCGCCTCCAGGTAGCGATTGGCCTGGGAAAAATGATGGCAGCCAAACCAGCCGCCGCGATTGGCAGAAAGCGGCGAAGGGTGCACCGACTTCAGCACCAGATGCCGGCTCGCATCAATGAAACGGCCCTTGCGATGCGCGTAGCTGCCCCAGAGCATGAAAACCAGGTGCTCGCGCTGCTCGTTGAGCACACGGATAACAGCATCGGTAAACGCTTCCCAGCCATGGCCCTGGTGCGAAGCCGCCATGCCGGCCTGCACGGTGAGCACGCTGTTCAGCAACAGCACGCCCTGCTCGGCCCAGTGGGTCAG
>JASLCO010000193.1 GCA_030146505.1 Moraxellaceae bacterium | reverse complement strand
CCCACGCAGGGGTCGTGCCGGCCCTTGGTGATCACTTCGATCGGCTCACCGCGCACGTTGATGCTGCGGCCCGGGTCGGTGATGCTGGACGTCGGCTTGAGCGCAATACTCACAACGATGTCCTGCCCCGAGGAAATGCCACCAAGGATGCCGCCGGCGTGATTAGCGGTAAAACCTTCCGGGGTAATCTCGTCACGCGCGATATGGCCTCGCTGGTCCACCACCGCAAAGCCATCACCGATTTCCACGCCCTTCACGGCATTGATGCTCATCATCGCGTGGGCAATGTCGGCATCGAGGCGGTCAAACACCGGCTCGCCCAGGCCCACCGGCACGTTGCTGGCCACCACGGTGAGACGTGCGCCGCAGCTGGTGCCGTCACGGCGCAGTTGGGTGATCAGCTCTTCCATCTTGGGCACGGCATCGGCATCGCCGCAGAAAAACGGATTCTGGCCTACGAAATCCCAATCCAGTTTCTCGGCCATGACATTGCCGATCTGCGTGACATGGCCACGAATGACCACGCCGTATTTTTCAAACAGGTATTTCTTGGCAATGGCACCGGCGGCCACACGCATGGCAGTTTCACGGGCGCTGGAGCGGCCACCGCCGCGGTAATCGCGGAAGCCGTATTTCTGCGTATAGGTGTAATCGGCATGACCGGGTCGGAAGGTCGTGGCGATATTGGCGTAGTCCTTGGACTTCTGGTCCGTATTGCGGATCAGCAGGCCTATGGAGGTGCCCGTAGTACGGCCTTCAAACACGCCGGAGAGGATTTCCACGATATCGTCTTCGCGACGCTGCGTACTGAACTGCGAAGTGCCGGGCTTGCGGCGATCCAGATCAATCTGCAGATCGGCTTCATTGAGCGTAATGCCGGGCGGCACGCCATCGACAATCGCGCCCAACGCCGGGCCGTGCGATTCGCCGAAAGTCGTTACGCGGAAAAGTTCGCCTATGGTGTTGCCGGCCATACCTGATTATCCCCATGGTGATTCCCCCTCTCCCCACCAGTGGGGAGAGGGCTGGGGTGAGGGGCAACGGCTTCGGCTACCACCCCTCACCCTGACCCTCTCCCCCATATATGGGGAGAGGGGATTGGTTATTTATTACAGCGCAGCGCTGAACACCGCCTGGTATTCGCGACACTGCGCCGCGGTCAACACAAACACGCCATGGGCGTCGCTTTCGAATTCCACCCAGAGGAAAGGCACTTCCGGGAAATCCTGCTCCAGGGCCCACCAGGAATTGCCCACTTCCACCACCAGTACGCCGTCTTCGGTGAGATGGTCGGCGGCCTCGCTGAGCAGGCGGCGCGTGAAATCCAGACCATCACGACCCGAGGCCAGCGCCAGCTCCGGCTCGCGCAGGAATTCCGGCGGCAGGTCGGCCATGTCTTCGGCATCAACATAGGGCGGATTGCTGACGATGAGGTCGTAGCGCTGGCCCGGCAGTTTCGCGAACAGGTCGGACTCGATGAGATTCACATTGTCCAGCAGTTCGTGGTGCTCGACATTGAGTGCGGCCACCGACAACGCATCCAGCGAAATGTCCGTACCGTCCACAATTGCTTCCGGAAACTGCTTGGCGATGGCGATGGCGATACAGCCGGAGCCCGTGCAGAGATCCAGCACGCGCTGCGGCTCGAACTCCAGCCAGGGCAGGAAACGGTTGGCGATGAGCTCGGCGATGGGCGAGCGCGGAATCAGCACGCGCTCGTCCACATAGAACGGCAGGCCGGCAAAATAGGAGAGATTGAGCAGATAGCCCAGGGGCACACGCTCATTGACACGACGACGGATGAGATCAATCACGGCACGGCGTTCGCTGGGCAGCAGCCTGGCATCCAGGATTTCGGCATCGGCCGACCATTCCAGGCCCAGCGTCTGCATCACCAGCGCGGTAGCCTCGGCAAAAGGATCATTGCTGCCATGGCCCAGATGCACATCGTTGAGGCGCAGGCAGCTCACGCCGAAGCGGATGAAATCGCGGATGGTGACAAGGCCGGCCTCGGCCTCGGCCAACAGGGCCTCGTCAATCTGGGAGTGCTCGAATTCGGACACGGACGATACCAGCAGAATCAGGAAAGGCGCGGATTCTAGCAGCCGCGGGCGGTTTACCGAAGCATGCGCACTGGCAGCCTCATGGCGCAGCACTCACAATACAGGCCTGCACCCTGATCCGGCCCCGCCATGAAAGACCCTGCCCTCACTGAACTGCGCAAGCAGTTGCGCGAAACAGTACCAGCGCCAGCTCCCAAGCCAGCCGCAAAACCTGCGCCCAAGCCGGTCGAAGAAAAAGTGGACGATGCCACCCTCTTCGCCCGTGCCACCCGGGGCGTAAAGCGCATGCCGGCCGAAGCTCCACCTGCCGCCAGCAAGCCCGGCCGGCCCGATGCCAACACCCTGCGCCGCCGTGCGGCCGCCGTTGAAGAGCAGGCCGAGAGCGGTCCGATTTCCGATACCGCCGCCCTCATGCACAGCGTGCAGCCGGAAGAGTCCCTGGCCTTTGCCCGCAATGGCGTGCAGCCGCGGGTGATGCAAAAACTGAAACAGGGCCAGCAACCCTGGCAGGCGGCCGTGGACCTGCACGGTTGCACCGTGGACGAGGCCCGCGAGGCCATGCTGGCCCTGCTGCGTGATGCGCACCGCGATGGCCTGCAGGTGGTGAAGATAGTGCACGGCAAGGGCCTCATGCACGGCCAGCCCCTGCTCAAGACCTGCGTCAACGGCTGGCTGCGCCAGCTGCCGGACGTGCTGGCCTTTGTCAGCGCCCTGCCCCGCGACGGGGGAACGGGAGCGGTGTATGTGCTGTTGAAGCGGCGGCGGGAGGAAGATGCCTCTCATCGCCCGTAGGAGCGGCTTCAGCCGCGAACCTCTGTTTTTCTCTCTCGGGCCGGTGGTGATGGGAACGCCGGCAAAGGTTCGCGGCTGAAGCCGCTCCTACGGGCGAACGGTGGGAGCCTCATGCGCCTTTGACCCCTCCCACTGATTTCGCTAGGGTGGCTGCCCGTTTCACGACTCCTGCAGGGTTCCCATCATGGACAAAGCCTACGCCAGCCTCATCACCGCCGTTGGTGAAGACCTCACGCGCCCCGGCCTGATCGATACGCCGCAGCGCGCCGCCAAGGCGTTCAAATACCTCTGCAAGGGCTACGGCGAAGACCTCGACACCATCGTCAACAACGCCATCTTCCCCTCCGACAACGATGAAATGGTCATCGTGAAGGACATTGAGCTCTACTCGCTCTGCGAACACCACCTGCTGCCCTTCATCGGCAAGGCCCATGTGGGCTACCTGCCCTCCGGCAAGGTGCTGGGGCTTTCCAAGGTGGCGCGCATCGTCGACATGTACGCCCGCCGCCTGCAGATCCAGGAAAACCTCACCAAGGAAATCGCCGATGCCGTGATGCAGGTGACCGGTGCCAAAGGCGTGGGCGTCATCGTCGAAGCACAGCATATGTGCATGATGATGCGCGGCGTGGAGAAGCAGAACTCCTCCATGAAGACCTCCATCATGCTTGGCCAGTTCCGCAACAACCCGCAAACGCGCAACGAGTTTCTTTCACTGCTGCGTTGATTTATTACGTTGCCGCTGCTGTTCGCACCGGCAACACGCTACGCCCGGAGTGAATCCGGGCTGATGGCTCTTTGTTAAAGTTGGCTGCGCTGTTCGCTTCGCCAACACGCTACGCCCGGAATGAATCCGGGCTGCGCTCCGCCGCAGGCGCTTCAGTGCACTTTTCTTGCGGGATGGAATGCAGCCTGACCTACAAAAAAGTGCTCTTGTAGGAGCGGCTTCAGCCGCGAACCCCTTTGTTTCTACAAGGGCTTGGGTTCGCGGCTGAAGCCGCTCCTACGGAAATGCCGAAAGTCTCAAGGAGGAAGTTGCCATGACACGTGTACTTGTTACCGGTGCGGCCAGCGGACTGGGACGCGCCATGGCGCTGGCCTGGTCGCGGCGCGGCGCAAAAGTGGCGATTGCCGACCTCAATACCGGGCGCGGCGCGGAATCGGTGCAGCTATGCCAGGATGCCGGCGCCGCCGAAGCGCATTTCCTGCATCTGGATGTCACCCGCGAAGGCGATTTCCTGCATGCGGCGCAATGGGTGCAGCAGCATTGGCAGGGGCTGGACATTCTCGTCAACAACGCCGGCGTGGCGGGTGGCGGCAGCTTCGACGGTATTTCCGAAGCCGACTGGCAGTGGATGCTGAACATCAACCTCATGGGCGTGGTGCGGGGCTGCAGCGCGTTCACCCCGATGTTCAAGCAGCAGGAAAGCGGCCAGTTCGTGAATATTGCCTCCATGGCTGGCCTGCTGAATCCGCCGGCCATGTCCAGCTACAACGTGGCCAAGGCCGGCGTGGTGGCACTGTCGGAAACGCTGGCAGCCGAATTGTCACCCTGGAACATCCGCACACTGGCGGTTTGCCCTTCCTATTTCCGTACCCACCTCGACGAATCCGTACGCACGCACGATGCAGCCATGAAAGCCGCGCTCGCGAAACTGCTGGACAGCTCCGACATCACGGCCGACGACATTGCCGAAGGCATAGTCGCCGCCGTGGCCAACGGTGACAGCCTTTATCTGCCACACGAGCGCGCCCGCGCCGCCTGGCATTTCAAGCGCCAGCAGCCGGAAAAATACCAGGAGGAGTCGCGCGCACTGGCACGCAAACAGGCAGGACGGTCCACGCCGTGAAGCGGCTCCTGCGCCATGGCCGGCTGGTGCTGGCCGGCCTGTTGCTTTTTTTCACGGCGATGCTGCAGGCGAATGAAAACAGCGCGCCGAAAACATGGCGCGTGGTGGTGATGCGTGATGTCTACAGCGATTATCAGCACTTCCTCGCGAAGCGTGACCCGCTCAGCCTGGCTCATTTCTCCGGCCCGCATTCACGGCGCGATGTGGTGGAGCTCGTGCTCCTGCAACAGGCCCTGCAGCGCGGCGGCGCCCAGCGCGAATTGCGCTTCGTGCTCACCGACTCGGAAGACCGTTCGCTGAAGACCCTGGCCAGCGGTGAGGCCGACATCATCGGCGCCAGCACCTGGAAATCCAGCCTGGGCAGCTATGCCCCCAAACTGCTGGTGTCGCGCCCGCTGATAGCGGAAGGCCATTTCATGGCCGGCCTGTATTTTCCACAGGGCCACCCGGCGCTGGCCACGCTGCCGCGCCAGCCGCAGGACATACACCGCTATACCGCCATCTGCGCCGGCAACTGGTCGCCCGACCTCATCACCCTGGGTCGCCTGGGCAGCCCGGTACTGAAAACCGAAAACTGGGAATCCATGCTGGGCATGCTGAAAAAACGGCGTGGAGATTTCCTGCTCGCGCCCTTCCAGCCAACACCCGATCTGCGCCTGGAAACAGACGGCCTGGTGCTGTTGCCGGTGCCCGGCCTCAAGGTCAGCCTCGCCGGCTCGCGCCATTTCATGCTGGCCCGGCAAGGACCGGAGGCTGCCCTGTTGCAGGCAGCGGTGGATCGCGGCATCACGTCACTGGAACAGGACGGCACCCTGCAACGCGCCTATCGCGAATCCGGTTTCGACGATGCGCGCACCAGCCACTGGCGCCTGCTCGGGCACTGACAAAAAAGCCGGCTGCCATTCCGCTGTCGGGATTCCCGCAATTCGCTGCTGAAAAATCCTGGTTCCCTGAAAACCGAGGAGCGAAGAAGCCGTTTCATTGTGCGAATGAATTCGCACCTACAGATCGTTCTCGGGAAGAAACAGTGCGTGTTCGGAAGATGAGTCGCCACACCAATCCTTGCGGCTGGCCTGAGGTTTTCATCCCGTTCAGGGAGTGAGGACACAAAGCGCCTGACAAGATTGGAGCGTTTTCCAGAACATCATGCACCCCGCAGGCATGACAGGCTCAGTTTCAAAAGCGTTCATTCCTCATCAAGATCATGGCCGATCTCGGACAGCTCCCTCAGTACCAGCACGAGCCCCAGGGACTGCTTTTCGCCATCGCGCAACAATACGGCTGAGGCCTGCGCACCGAAAATACGGCCGGTCGGGTGCCGGAACATCACGCGACGGCGCAACACACCACCGCCCTGCGCATCCAGAAAGAGCCGTTCCACCGAGGCATTGGCAAAACCCTTGGCGGCCGGGAGCACTTCCCCCAGCAGGCGGCCGTGCAAGCCAGGCATGGCATGGGCGCCTTCACGCAGCATGTCTTCGCCCATTCGGTTGATCCAGCTCACCTGGCTGCGGCTGTCAGTGCGCAAGGTGATTTCCGGCAAGCCATTGAGCGTGGCCTGCGCCAGTGCATTTTCCGCCATGAGCGCCTTTTCATTGTCTTCCCACAGCTCGATGTCGCGCAGCAGGTTGCGCCGCATCTGGTTGAAGGCATCCACCAGCTCGTTGATCTCGTCGTCTTCATGCAGGCGATCCAGCGTGAGTGGCTGCCGCAGGTTCAGGTAATTGATGCGTCGTGCCTGCTGCGTGACGCTGCGCAGATGGCGGGTAATCCGCCACTGGAAAAAGCTGAGGATGAAAAAGGAAACTGCGAAGGTCTTGAGGCCCTGGGTACAAAGGATGACGAGAAAACGGTCAAAGAGGCGGCTTTTGATTTCCGCCGTGGAGGCTTCTATGCGGACCGTGCCCATGAGCATGGCGCTACCGGTTACCGGGTGCACGTATTCCAGCTTGAAAATGCGTTCGACGCGATCACGCAGGGGCTGCACTTCGTGGCCGGCCTGGTAGCGCGTGCCGTCATTCTCGACAACCTCTACATAGCGCACGCCGGGCAGGCGCAGCAGATCGGCAATCTGCCGGTTCAGCGCCTGCGGATTCACGATCCAGAGGTTGTAGGCCAGGGTCCCGGCCGTAGTTTTCTGCAGGGCATCCAGGTCTGCATGCACCTGCTCGACGTCGTAGCGGTAATCCAGCGCCAGCTCGGTGAATGTGGCCAGCAACGCCCCCAGCGTGCTGACCAGCAGCACGGTCGCCAGCAGGCGCCGCGCCAGATGGCTGTGGCGCAAGGCCCACAGGCCGGCACGCCCCGTTTCCTGTCCTGCTGTTTTGCTGTCTGCATCCTGCGGCAAGACTCTCTCTCCCTGTCATGCACCCTGCATGCCGGCCCCCTTCACCCGGCGCGGGAAACGCGCCTGAAGGGCAAACCCCGTCATGTCGTCATTGCCTGGCAAAAAAATCCGCCAGAAGTTCAGCCACCTGCTGCGGACACTCATCCAGATGCAGGTGATGGCCTCCCGGCAGCACTTCCACCCGACCGCGCCGCACGGCCGTCCAGCGTTCGGCAAACATGGCCTCGGCTCCGGGAAAGGCGCGCTCGGCGCGCACCAGCAATATCCCGCTCTTGATGGCCGCCAGAAAAGCGCGCACCTGCGTCTCCGACATGCGCAGCGAGGAATGCAGGCGCACGCGACGGTCCGTGGTCCAGCTGAAACCGCCTTCCACCTCGCGCAGGCTGCGCATGCACAGTATCTCGGCAGCCTCGTGGCTGAGTGGCGTGAAACCGCGGCGCCGGGCGATCACCGCCGCTTCCCGCGAGTCAAACACACGCTCCTCGCGCGGGAAATACCCGTCCCACTCCACCAGTGCCTCACGCAATATGGATGGCGCTTCCTCCGGCTCGCCCGGATACGGGCCCAAGCCATCCAGCAGGGCCAGCTGGCTCACACGCTCCGGCATGGCGCCGGCGAGCAGCACGCCAATGCCCGCCCCCATGGAATGCCCCATGAGGCGAAAACGCTCCCAGCCCAGCGCATTCACCACACCGAGCACGTCGTCCACATGATCAAGGGTGTGATAGCGCATGCCTTCCGCTCGCCAGTCGCTGAAACCGTGGCCGGCAAAATCCATGGCGACGATATGAAAACCGGACAGCAAGGGTGCCAGTCTGTCGAAGGTGGCGGCATTATCCTGCCAGCCATGCAGGGCCAGCAGTGGCGGCAGGCTGGCATCATGCCAGCAGCGCGCGGCAATGCGCCGGCCCTTGATCAGGAATTCGCGTTCAGTGACCGTCATTTCATCTGCCCCGCATTGCATAAATACTGCAAAAATCCGACTCGCCCATTTACCGCCGCGGACAATAATCTGTCCCAGCCGCTTCACGCCAGCGCCGGCCTCATCATCACACCCGACTACCCGGAGCCAGGCCGGCAATAAAACATCACACGGAAGGAGAACATCTCATGTCATTGCCCCGTTTTACCCGCCTTGCGCTTTTGCTGACTGCCTTTGCCGGCAGCAGCGCTTTTGCCCTTGAAGTGCCCATGGCTTTGATAGATGCCGATGGCAGCAGCAAGAATATCGGCCATGTCACCATCGAAGCCCGTCCCTACGGCACCCTGCTCACGCCAGCCCTCAAGGATCTGCCACCCGGCCTGCACGGTTTTCATCTGCATGAAAATCCGAGCTGCGCGCCGGCGGAAAAAGACGG
>JASLCO010000179.1 GCA_030146505.1 Moraxellaceae bacterium | reverse complement strand
AGGATTACTTCACCCATCATCCCGGCCAGGGTTATTGCCAGTTTGTGGTGGCGCCCAAGGTAGCCAAGTTCCGGAAGAAATTTCCGCAGATGAAAAGCTGAAGATGCTCCAATAAAAAAGCCCCGTACAACGGGGCTTTTTTATTCCTGCCTCACTCAGGCTTCTGCCAGCAAATCCCGCAGCAGCGTGAGGAAGGTTTCACGGAAAGCTTCAGCCGCATGCTTGTCGAACTGCGCGCGACGATAGCGGAAAGTCACGGTCAGCTCGCCACGCAAAGTGACCGTGCCCACCGCCACGCCCATGGGCATATGCGTGGGCGGCGAAAAGCGTATGGCCGTGATACGGCCGGCCTTGCCTGCCGGGTCCGGCAGATCGGGAACACGGCCGAGATTATTCAGCACCGCCGTATCCACCACGAAATTGCCGGTGAGCGGCATCAAGCCGGTCAGAGCCTTGCGCAGGGCATTGGGCAGCAGCTGCACCATATCCAGCAGGTCCACCAGCAGGCCAGCCGACTCTTCGCTTTTGAATTTCTGCGTCTGCTCGGTAACGGCTGCCAGCACGGCCTCGTAGCTGCGCCTGTCGCTATCGCGCGTGGCCACATTCACCCAGAGGGAAAAATTCCCCACACCTTCCTGACGCCAGGTAATGGGCCGGAAATTCATGGCATTCATGAGCGTGATACGGCCGGCACTTTCATTGCGGCTGAGATTCCAGCGCTCCACGGTGAGATGCAGCAAAGCCGTCAGCACATCATTCAGCGTGGAGCGGCCATGACGCAGCTTGCCCAGCGCTTCGGTTTCCGCCACGGAAAAGGTATGCGAAACGAAAGCCACACCGGCACGGTTCTCGCCGTAATGCGAGGCAATGCGTGTGGGCAGTTGCACCGAGTCCACCAGATATTCGAGCAGACTACTGGCGCGCTTGAGACGTTCCGCCATGCTCTTGGAGCCGAACTCGCGGCTCAGATTACGCGCCGCGATGACATCCATATCTTCAGGCTGGCTGTCATCCACACCGGCATAGCGGCGCAGCACGGATTGCATGAAACGGTAGCAGCCGGCGGCATCGGTGGCGGCATGGCTCATTTTCAGGAAAAGCCAGTCACCCTCGGGGTGGCGGGCAATCAGCATGCGGAAAGGCGGCGCACTTTCCAGCATGAGGCGGCGCGAATAGAAAGAATCACGCGCCGCATCCACACCGGCGTCATCGCCACACTCCACCACCAGCACCGGATCTTCATCCGGGCGCTGCATCAATTCCCACTCATAGTGTTTGCCGGAAGCGGGTGCCGGACGCTGGCGCACTGAGGCCAGCGGATGCATCTGCATGGCGGCGAGTGCTGCCGCTTCCAGTTGCTGCTCGTCCAGACGTCCGCTCAGACGTATGTCCAGCTGCAGGCCGAAAGGCTCGTCCGCACTTTCCAGATGATGAAAAAGTTCGTCGGTAACCGAGAAAGAAAAGCGCGTTGTCATTCTGATTATTTCCTGCGCATGTGCCTGCTCCGACTCTAGCCCAGTCATGCCCGCCATGAAATGACCCTCACGGTAATCCGCCGTGAAGACCGGGTCACTGCGTCGTGTTTTCCAGCTGTTGCCGGTAGCGTGAGGGCGAGCTGCCATACAGGCGCTTGAAGGCCTGGCTGAAAGCCGTCTCCGAGGCATAGCCCACCATCTCGGCAATGCGACAGACCGGCTGCTGCGTGTGTTTGAGCTGCCATACGGCAAGGCGCATACGGTGTTCGGCGAGATAGGTGAGCGGCGGCTTGCCCATGACATTGCCGAAGCGCTCGGCAAAGGCGGAGCGGGACAGACAGGCAAGGCCCGCCAGCTCGGGCACGCTCCAGGGCCGCTCCGGGGCACTGTGCATGGCCGACAGCACCGTGGAGAGCGCCGGATCACGCAGGGCCAGCAACCAGTTATTGGCACCGGCCGGCAGGGACTCCACGTAATCACGCACGCATTCGATAAAGAGGATGTCGCCAACGCGATTGATGATGGCCTGACGCCCGCTGCGGCCATAACCCTCCTGCGCCAGGAATTCGAGGCCTATGCGCATCCATTCCGGCGGCCGCTCATTGAGGCCGCGCAGCACCAGCACGGAAGGCAGAGCGGAAAGCAGGGGCCGCGCCAGATCCACATCGAAGCTGAAGCGCGCCGTCAGCATGTTTGTAATGACTCCCTCACCGCCCAGCACAAAGGGCTCAAGGCCATGACCTTTGACTTGGGCCGATATCTCCGGCAGCTCGCCCTCGGCCGGCTGACCGGCATCCACCACCGTGTGATCACGGCCGCTGGTGACGATGGCCATATCGCCCGCCTCCAGCCTCAGGGTTTCCTCCCCCTCCAGATGCAGCAGGGCCTCGCCCGAAAGCAGGAGATGAAAGCTGGACAGGCCCTGCGAATGAAAGGCAAAGCCCCAGGGCCTTCCGGCCAGCAGATAGCGGAATTCGACCCCGCCCAGATGTATGTCGTCGAGAAGCTGGCTGAGGATGTCCATGGCTTGGCTATAAATCTGAGACTGTGAATTCGGGATGGCACTGGGCTGATCTTACCCCAGCGCCGGTGTCCGCCTAGGGGATGACGGCGTTTGACGCCGGTTTGCCGGCGTCTTGCCTATGTTGGCGACTGTGACATTGAACAATGATCAAGTCACGCCAGCCCTCAGGCAAAAGCCACAGACCCGAACAGACAGAAGAAGGGCGACGCAGGAGAAACTCATGACCACCACCACACTGGCCAGCGCTAACTGGGCCGACCCAAAACGCTACCTCTGGCTGCTCAGCCCCATGATTCCGCTGCTGGGCGTCTTCATCCTTATCCTGTACACGCTCACCGGCTGGGGCATCTGGACCTGGGGCGGCCCCTTCATCGTCTATGTACTGGTTCCCGTACTGGACTGGCTGGTAGGCACCGACCAGACCAATCCGCCGGAGTCGGCCGTGGCGCAGCTGGAAGAAGACCGCTACTACCGCGCTATCGTCTACGCCTATATCCCCTCCCAGTTCATCACCACCATCTGGGCTGCCTGGCTGGTGGCGCAGGGCCAGCTCGCCACCTGGGAGCTGATCGGCCTCACCCTCAGCGTGGGCGCCATCAACGGCCTGGCCATCAATACCGGCCACGAACTCAGCCACAAACGCGACACCGTGGGACGCTGGATGGCCAAGCTCACTCTCGCTCCCACCGCCTACGGTCATTTCTATACCGAGCATGTGCGCGGCCATCACAAGAATGTGGCAACACCGGATGATCCGGCCAGCTCGAAAATGGGCGAAAGCTTCTGGCGCTTCCTGCCGCGCACCATGATAGGCAGCGTGATTTCTGCCTGGAAAATCGAAGGCGAACGCTTGGGCCGTCAGGGCAAAAGTGTGTGGAGCTGGGAGAACGACAATCTGCAGGCCTGGGCGTTGACAGCCATTCTTTTTGGCGGGCTCGCGCTATGGCTGGGCTGGATTGTTTTGCCCTTTCTTTTCCTGCAGGCCTTTTATGCCGCTGCCCTGCTGGAAGTGATCAACTACATCGAGCATTACGGCCTGCTGCGTCAGAAAGGCGCTGATGGCCGTTACGAGCGCTGTTCACCCGAGCATTCCTGGAACAGCAATCACATCGTTACCAATCTCGTGCTCTACCAGTTGCAGCGTCACTCCGATCATCACGCGCATCCCACGCGCAGCTTCCAGGCCCTGCGGCATTTTGAAGACAGCCCGCAACTGCCTTCCGGCTACGCCTCCATGCTGATTCCTGCCTATATCCCCTGGCTGTGGTTCCGCCAGATGGACCCGCTGGTAGCCGAGCATTACAAGGGCGATCTGTCGCGCGCCAATATCCTGCCCTCCAAACGCGCCAAGCTGCTGCGTGAAGAAGCACGCCGCGAAGCCCGCAATGCAGAAGGTCGTCCGCAAGTTTCCAGCTTTGCAGCAGCGCACTCCAATGTCCTGATGCAGCGCTTCAAATGCCCGGACTGCGGCTATGTCTACGACGAAAAAACCGGCTGCCCGCATGAAGGCTTCCAGGCCGGCACACGCTGGAGCCAGATTCCGGACAGCTGGCCCTGCCCGGATTGCGCCGTGCGCGAGAAAGTGGATTTTGTCGCGGCAGAATAAGCGCCCAATAAAAAAGCCCGCATCAGCGGGCTTTTTTATTGCCTGAAGCGAAGGCTTATTTCCGCTTCATCATCTCGAAGAACTCTTCATTGGTCTTGGAGTCCTTCATCTTGTCCAGCAGGAAC
>JASLCO010000385.1 GCA_030146505.1 Moraxellaceae bacterium | reverse complement strand
TGTCACCACAGGGAGCCCGAGGGATAGCGCAGTAACAATACACATTCCGGCCAGCAACATGAACGTAAAAAGCGGTCTTTCGGTAGTCAGGAGACGAACGATGGTGCGTAAAATACGCCATCCGTCACGCCAAGTAGACAATTTGCTGCTGGAGCCTTCTGCTCGCGCCCGATAAGCAACCGGAACTTCTGCAAGCGGCATGCGCAATTCCAAGGCATGTACAGTCAGTTCGGTTTCAATTTCAAAGCCACGGCTGTGTGCGGCAAATGATTTGGCAAAGCGGCGTGAAAACAGCCGATAGCCGCTCAGCATATCGGTAAAGGCCCCGCCAAAACTCCATTGTGCAGTCTGAGTCAGAAGCCAGTTACCCAGACGATGTCCTTTGCGATACTGCTCGCTGTCACCATCGTCATCCACCCGGCGACCGACAATCATATCCAGCTCCTCCGTATGCATTTGCTGTATATGCTCGGCCAAGTGAGCGGCCGAATAAGTCAAGTCTCCGTCGGTTAAAACATAAATATCGGCATCTACATCAGCAAATATGCGTCGAACAACATTGCCTTTGCCGCGCAGGCCGACCTTGTGGACGGTAGCGCCAGAGGCGAGTGCCACGGTGGCGGTATTGTCCGTGGAGTCATTGTCGAAGACATGCAGTTCTATTGCCGGCCATGCAGAGCGGTACTCTGCCAATACCGCAGCTATGCCATCCGCTTCGTTATAGCAAGGCACTACCAGCGCAACCCTGAGCGTGTCGTTCATTATGGTTTCCTGGCAACAATAAATATGTTCTTTCCTAATGTGCCATGAAGGAAAAAATCCAATAGCCGTGATAAGGGAAAAATAACTCGGTCATACAGCTTGAGTGAGCTGCTGGATGGTTGGCCATCGCGATTCGGAAGGTATCGGTACAAAAGCGTCACTATCGCACCCAAAGAGTCTCGATAGTTCATCTGTTCGACTTCCAGCCCAGCCTGCTCAAGCAATGCGCGTAGGCAGGTGCGCTCATAACGCCTGAAGTGTCCAACGATATCGTCCATCCGTGTCCAAAGGCACATGTTGGCTGGCAAATAAAGCGCCAGCTTGCCTCCAGAGCGCAGTTTGGCTGCCAAGGTATTGATGGCTTCCTGATCGTCTTCAATATGTTCCAGCACATTGGAGCTATATATAAAGTCTTGTTGGTCAGGAACCTCCTCTATCTTGGCATGGACAACAAAGTTCCGTGATATACAAATCTCACGCAACGCTGCATCAATTTCCAGAAGTTGGGGTGAGAGCTCTGCCTTCTTGCTGAATCGCGATGCGAGATCTCCCGTGCCAGCCCCAAAGTCCAGAACCCTGCGCGCCTTGATTCGATGGGCTTCCCGTACGAACAATTCAGCAATCCAGTCTTGATAACGTGGAAGATCTTCACCCGTTCGCATCAATAACTCTGGCGCAGCATAGGATGTTTGATCGGCCGTTTGATGGTGGCTATTTCTTGTGCTCATTAGCATCAACTGCCATATCTGGTTGTGACAGGTGCAGGGCATTTAATCACGGCGCCATGCATGATTTCTTTTACGTTCCCCAGATACAGGCCATTGGGCCCTCCCTGTGCGCTGCCATATACCTTGCCACTTTGATCAATGCCTATGCTGCTACGTGTATTAAAGTAATCGCGCCACCATATCTGCCCATTATTGACTGTTTGTATTCCAGAAGGGCTGAACCACTCGGGGCAAGAAGATTCAATACGCGCAAATACGGCATCCTGCTTGTTTGCAAATGCAATGGCAGTGTATGTTTCGGCCTTCTCTAGTCGCTTTAGAGGACAGAAGATTAATGCGTAATTGAAAGGCGTATCAGTACCGTGCTGTCGGAAGTGCGCAGCCCCTATCTCGCAGGATTTAAAGGTGAGGCCGTACATGGCAATTGCAGCGTTTCGTGTTTTCAATTCACCCTCTACGATTTCCATGTCAGATGTGTCATTGAGTGTTAATAAGAAAATGGGATTTTTGTGACGAAGTAATTTTCCAAATTTTGGCGATATGTGCTCGCCAGTAGGAGCAACAAATTGCCGATTAACGATATTTGCAAATGAGGCATCTTCAGGCAAATAAGGGACCAAAAAAGAGGGCGAAAGATTTTGCATTGTCAGAAACAGAGCATTATTTGTTTTGGCTACCGCAGGCAGATCCAGTTCGTACCATTTTCCCGTATAGCCAAATGGTGACCATCGCTTGGCATTGATGCACAGGTTCAGCAGGCTTTGTATTCCAATAACCGCCACAACAAGCAATACGGCCCAGTCTTGCCGGTGAGGTAAAAGCCGTAACAACCAAGCGACCAGTAGCAGGCCCAATAGCAGCCACAGCGGTATGGCATAGCGGCCAATATGTGTAGTCCACGCCCAAAGCGCTAGGCCGATGATAAAAAACCAGCTTGTGAGAATAAGTTCATCTGGTACAGAAACAGCATTGCGTGCCTGGCCCTGCCAACGTCTCCACACATGAGTCAACGCGCAGGCTATGCCTAAAAGGGCCAATGCCATTAATCGACTATCTGCGGCGGCAGTTTCCATGTAGATATATCTGCGCCACTTCATCAAATCCCAGGGAAGGGTAAAGAATCCCCAAAATCCTTTTCCAAGGAACATCTTGTCCTGAATACCTTCTTGCAGGAAATCAGGTGATTTGAAAATATTATTAAAGAAGGGGAAGAACGGATTGTTGAATTGTTGCCATAAACGCCAACTGAAGTAGCCTTGGAAAAGTATAAATGCAGTTGCACAACCTCCCAGAAATGCTGCGTAGGATTTCAATATGGAACGTTGGTCATTCACCCTTGACGATGCCAGCAATGGCAAGGCCGCAATAGGAAAAATACCATTGGTGAGCTTGAGTGCCGTAGCAGCTCCCATCAGCAAGCCGCCCACAAAGAGAGCGCGGTGACGAATGGAAGAACCCTGGTTTGGGAGAATATAGAGCAGAGAGAATAACACCAGCATGCCGCTCAGATTTTCACTAAAGGAGTTGCCAAGCTCCACTAGATAAATCGGTGAGAGGAAGCCCAGAAAACATGCCAAAAAGCGCCAGCCCTTGTGCGTAGCAAATGCTTCGGGGACAAGGCGTGGGTAGAGCTTCCATATAGCCACTATCCCGCCAAATTGCAACGTTGCCAAAACACAGGCAATGACAAGATCATTCCAGTCTGCCATTACCATGGCATAAAATGGCAGATAGGACAGAGGGTTTAGATAAGACTGGATGCTGCCCGCATAGTAGTCCTGTGCCAATCGATCATGCCACCACAAATGCGGCGCATACAGGTGGTAATTGATTTGGTCCCAGTTAATGTCCTTGCCTGCATATACGACCCAACTAAGTGCCAGTACGTAAAGTGCCAGCAAACCAGCCAGCGACTGCATGCGTGATCGCATCGCTTGCAACATTCTTCTCGCTCCTGAAGCCCATTCTAACTTGTGATTATTTGACGAAATGCAACGAGTGCTTATCTGTCTTTAATGAATCTTCTACTGATATTGATTCGGATGTTTGCAATGGTGCAGATCTTCTGACTCAATGTTGGTGTCGGGCTGAAATCCGATCTACAAAAACTACAGCCGTTCACGCCCGCTCAACTCTCCGAAGACAGCCTGTCCGAGAATTTCCAGGTGCGGATGATCTGCAGGATGTCGGTGTCCTGGCGGATGGCGGCGGGGAAGGGCTGGAAGGGTTCGGCGAGGCGCACGCTCTGGCGGGCGGCTTCATCCAGCACGGGATAGCCGGAGGATTTCAGCACGATGATTTCCTTGACCTGGCCGGTGGCGAGTATGGACACCATGAGGCGCACATTGCCGGTGATTTTCTTCTGTCGGGCCAACTGGGGATAGTTCTTGTTGCCGATTTCTTCCACGCGCGAGCGAAAAGCGTCTACATAGGCGGCGTCGCGATCATATTTCGTGGAAACCGTGGAGACTGTGCGCACGCGCGGGCGTTTCGCGTAGGCCTGTTTCTTGGCGGCGAGGCGTGCTTCCAGGCTGGCAATTTCATCTGACTGCCAGGCCGTGGCCAGCTGGGCCTGGCGGGCTTCCATCTGTTCCTGGTGTTCCTGTTCGGCCTTGCGTGAATTGAACTGCGTGCTGGATTTGGCGGTGGTGGAAATCACTTGTCGGCTTGCGGCGGACGAGGCGCGGCTGGCGGCCTGTCTTTCTTCAGGTTGTATCTCGTTGATGCGCTCGGCATGAAAACGCGATTGATGCGGGCTGGTGACCAGGGCTGCCTTGTCCAGCACACCGCTGCCGCGCTGGTTGGCGTCGGCCAGGAAATCGGCGTTTTTGTCGGCATCCAGACTGCGATGCTGGGCCAGAGTGACTTCCATGACCTGGGGCAGCTTGAGCCGGGGAGCGGTGAAGACCACGCCGAAAATCAGGATGGCATGGAAGATGGCCGCCACGAAAATCGTGAAGGAAAGGCGGTCGGAGGTGGAGACGGTAGCGGACGCGGACATGCTTTCTTATGGATGATGGTGCACAGGGGCCGGCGAACAAGACCGGAGTCTGCCTGCCGGCTCCCGGATTGTCCATGTGCCTGTCACTGAGGGACTGGTTTGGCTTGCGCCTGTTCCGGCAAGGTGTGAACTGCTTTGCGACTGGAGTTGCATGGGCCTGCGCAGGTCGGGCTGAAGCCTGGCCTACAAGCAAAAGGGATGCCCTGGCAGTTAGCTGCGGCGCCGTGCCTGATAAAAGCGCACGCGGCGGAATTCATCGAACTCGTTGAGATCGGGCAGTGTACCTGCCTCTTCTTCGCCAGTGAGCACGTAGGGCGGCACCTGCAGATTCCTGACTCGTGAATCGGCCACCATAACTTCGGGTGCGCGCTCAAGAAAAGCAGCCAGGAAATGATGGTTGGCCTTGTCATAGAGCACGTCTGCTGCCAGCACCAGGTCAAAATCTTCCCGCAGCGCAAAGAAATCGTCGGCCAGCCGTACTTCTACGTCATTGAGTGTGGCATTGGCGGCGGTGGCCGCAAGCGAGGCCGGATCTATATCGCAGGCCACCACCTCGCGGGCGCCTGCCATGATGGCAGCACAGGCCACCACGCCGGAGCCGGCGCCGAAATCCAGAATCTTTTTGCCGCGAACAATTTCCGGCTCGCGCAGGATTTTCCGTGCCAGTGCCAAGCCCGATGCCCAGCAGAAAATCCAGTAGGCGGGTTCGTTGAGCGCGGCTTCCATGTCGGCGGGGGACAGCGGCGCACGTGGAAAATCGTCGCCCAGCAGGTAGAGGCTGAGGCCGCTGCAATCCGGCAAGGTCACGGGCACGATGCGGGCGGCAGAAAGGGTCTTGCGGATTTCTGCGGTGAGTTTTTCGTGCATGGGCATTTCAGAAGGCCTTTTCCTTCTCCCCTTGGGAGAAAGG
>JASLCO010000154.1 GCA_030146505.1 Moraxellaceae bacterium | reverse complement strand
ATACCTCCACCATCGTGTTCCTGGTGCGCAAGGGCAATCCCAAGGGCATCAAGGACTGGGGCGACCTCGTGAAGCCCGGCATCCAGGTGATCACGCCCAATCCCAAGACCTCCGGTGGCGCCCGCTGGAATTATCTGGCGGCCTGGGGCTATGCCCTGCGCCAGCCGGGTGGCAATACCGACACCGCCCGCGCCTTCGTGAAGAAGCTTTTCCAGAACGTGCCGGTGCTGGATTCCGGTGCCCGTGGCTCGACCACCACCTTCGTGGAACGCGGCATAGGTGACGTGCTCATTTCCTGGGAAAACGAGGCCTTCCTCGCCGTGAAGGAACTGGGCCCGGACAAGGTCGACATTGTCGTGCCTTCCATCAGCATCCTCGCCGAGCCGCCGGTGGCCGTGGTTGACCGCAATGCCAAAAAGCATGGCACCACCGACGTGGCCAAGGCCTATCTGCAGTATCTCTACAGCGAAGAAGGCCAGGACATTGCCGGCCGCAATTTCTATCGCCCCACCGATGCCAAGGTGGCTGCCAGGTATGAAAAGCAGTTCCCCAAGCTGAAGCTCTTCACCATTGCCGACTTTGGCGGCTGGAGCCGTGCCCAGGAAACGCATTTCGCTGACGGCGGCACCTTCGACGAAATCTATGTGCCTGCCAAGAAGTGAGTGCCATGCACTGGCGCCTGCTGACAGGCGCCAGTGATCTGTCCGAGTAAAGCAGAGTCCGGAGTTCCAGAATGAGTATCGAAGCCGTCAATGTGCGCAACCAGTTCCGTGGTCGCGTTAAAGAAATCATCACCGGGCCGGTGGTGTCGGAAGTGGAAGTGGAAACGCCTTTCGGCATTGTCACTTCCGTCATCACCACGCGCTCGGTCAGGGACCTGAACCTGGCAGTGGGCAGCGAGGTGGTGGCGCTGGTCAAGTCCACCGAAGTGGCACTGGCCATTCTCTGATTTTTTCTCCTTTGGGGTTTGTGATGAAAAAGACTGCATTGCGCCTGGGTCTGGCTGCCTTCGCGCTTTCCGTGGCGTTGCCGGCCGCCGCCGGCACCACCCTGCTCAACGTTTCCTACGATGTGACACGTGAATTCTTCAAGGATTACAACGAGGCCTTCATTGCCTACTGGCAGAAAAAAGGCGGCGAAACGCTGACCATCAACCAGTCGCATGGCGGTTCCAGCAAACAGGCCCGTGCTGTGGCCGATGGCCTGGAAGCGGACGTGGTCACCATGAACCAGTCCAACGACATCGACCTGCTGGCGGACAAGGATTTGCTGCCGAAAGACTGGGTGAAGAAATACAAGGACAACAGCTCACCGTTCACCTCCACCATCGTGTTCCTGGTACGCAAGGGCAATCCCAAGGCAATCAGGGATTGGGACGATCTGGTGAAGCCCGGTACACAGGTCATCATTCCCAACCCCAAGACATCGGGTAACGGCCGCTACACCTATCTGGCAGCCTGGGTCTATGCCAGGCAGAAAGGCGGCAATGATGTAAAGGCCATAGAGTTCGAACAGAAACTCTTCGGCAATGTGCCGGTGCTGGATGCCGGCGGCCGTGGCGCCACCACCACCTTTGCGCAACGTGGCATCGGTGACGTGCTGGTGACGTTTGAAAATGAAGCCTTCCTCACGCAGAAAGAACTGGCTGATGCCAATCTGGAAATCGTCTATCCCTCCGTCAGCATCCTGGCGGAGCCGCCGGTGGCCGTGGTGGAAAAGTTTGCCAGCAAGCACGGCACACTGAAGCAGTCGCGCGCCTATCTCGAATACCTGTATTCGCCGGAAGGCCAGAAGCTGGCAGCCAGGCACTACCTGCGTCCGCGCGATGAGGCCGTGCTCAAGCAGAATGCTTCGCTCTTCAAGCCGCTCAAGCTGGTTGGCATCGATGCACTGGGAGGCTGGAAGAAAGTGCAGGGCGTGCATTTCGCCGATGGCGGCCTCTTCGACCAGATTTACGTGCCGTCGAAATAAGCCGGGAGCTGCCCATGACCGCTGTCATCCTTCTGGTTCACGAGCACGATCTGGCGCGCCGCTTCCTCACGCATGTGCTGGAACAGCAGGGCGGTTACATCGTGATGGCGGCGGCTGACAGCGATCAGGCCCTGCAGGTGCTGCACCAGCAGGAGCCTGCCGTGGAGCCGGACGTGCTGCTCACCGGCAGCCGCCAGCACACTGCCGTGCTGGCTTCGCCCCTGCGCCGGCATTTGCCGGATTCACGCCGGCTGCCGGTGCTGGTGCTGGACGAAGTCCCGGGGCTGGTGATTGCGCCGGCCGTACAGCGCGTGACGGCGGAGCCGCGTGAATTGCTGCTGCGCCTGAAAGCCGTGCTCAAGCCGGGGCTGACTGAACAAGTGCCGCTGGAGCGTGAAGGCCTGCGTCTTGATCCTGCGCAGCAGCAGGCCTTTGTCGGCCACCTGCATCTCAACCTCACGCCGCTGGCCTTCCGCTTGCTGTATTTCCTCATGGGCCATCCGGGCCGTGTCTATACGCGCGCGCAATTGCTGGAAACGGTGTGGGCGGACCAGGGTTTTGTCGAGGAGCGCACGGTGGACGTGCATGTCTACCGCCTGCGCAACCAGCTGGCCCGTTATGGCTATGGCCATCTCATCGAGGCCGTGCGTGGCAGTGGCTACCGCTTCACCAGTGAGGCCCCGCGCAAGCGTGGCACCAAGGCAGAGGGCATACGCTTTGCGTCCTAGGTTTTAACGCGGCGGATATAACCAAAACGCAGCAGGTCCTAAGCAATCGGTATTTCTGCTGTCATTTTCCTGCCGGTAAAGTGCCGGTCTTTACTGCGGCCCGACCGGCTTTCCGGGGTTTTCCTGTTCATGACATCGTCATCCTGGCGTAAATCCAGCGTGCTTCCGGGCTTTGGCCTGACGCTGGGCTTCTCGGTTTTTTATCTCAGTCTGCTCGTGTTGCTGCCACTTTCCGGCCTGTTCTGGAAAAGTGCCGCGCTGACCTGGGACGCCTTCTGGCATACCGTCACGGCGCCGCGCGTGCTGGCGTCCTATCGCCTGAGTTTCGGCGCGGCATTCATCGGCGCCGTCATCAATGCCGTGTTCGGCTTTCTGGTGGCCTGGGTGCTGGTGCGTTACCGCTTTCCGGGCAAGCGGCTGATCGATGCGCTGGTGGATTTGCCGTTTGCACTGCCCACGGCAGTGGCCGGCATTGCGCTGACCACCCTCTATGCACCCAACGGCTGGATAGGCAAGCACCTGGAGCCGCTGGGCATCAAGGTGGCGTTCACGCCGCTGGGCGTGGTGGTGGCGCTTACTTTCATCGGCCTGCCTTTCGTGGTGCGTACCTTGCAGCCGGTGTTGCAGGACCTGGAGCAGGAAGTGGAGGAGGCGGCCGCCAGCCTCGGTGCCAACCGCTGGCAGACTTTTCTCAAGGTGATTTTTCCGGCAGTGCAGCCCGCGCTCATCACCGGCTTTGCGCTGGCGTTTGCAAGGGCGATAGGCGAGTACGGGTCGGTGATTTTCATTGCCGGCAACATGCCCATGATTTCCGAAATCACGCCCTTGCTCATCATCACCAAGCTGGAACAGTACGACTATGCCGGCGCCACGGCGATTGCGCTGGTGATGCTGCTGATTTCCTTTGTGCTGCTGCTCACCATCAACGGCCTGCAGGCCTGGACGCAGCGCCGCCACGGCCGCAGCGCCTGAGACGGAGAAGAAAATGTCTGCTGTTTCCAATGTCCGTCGCAGTCGTGCCACCACGGAATCCTGGTGGATTCGCATCTTGCTGCTTGGCGGCGCCTTGCTGTTTCTCACGGTTTTCCTGCTGGCGCCGCTGGCCGCTGTGTTTGCCGAAGCGTTTCGCAAGGGCAGCGCCGCCTATTTTGCTGCGCTGAAAGATCCGGATGCGCTGGCCGCCATCAAGCTCACGCTGATTGCCGCCGGCATTTCCGTGCCGTTGAATCTGGTTTTTGGTGTGGCCGCTGCCTGGGCGATTGCCAAATTCGAATTCCGCGGCAAGCAGTTGCTGGTGACGCTGATTGACCTGCCCTTCGCCGTGTCGCCCGTGATTGCCGGCCTCATCTATGTGTTGCTCTTCGGGGCGCAGGGGCTTTTTGGCGAATGGCTGTACGAGCATGACATCAAGATTTTGTTTGCCGTGCCGGGCATCGTGCTGGCCACGCTTTTCGTGACCTTTCCCTTTGTGGCGCGCGAACTGATCCCGCTCATGCAGGCACAGGGCACGGAAGAGGAAGAGGCGGCCATCACGCTGGG
>JASLCO010000138.1 GCA_030146505.1 Moraxellaceae bacterium | reverse complement strand
CCAGCGCCTCTACACCGAAGCGTCCGGCGACCTGCAGGACCTGGAAACCGAGATCAACGCCCTGCTGGAGCGCCTGGCCGCCGACACCGAAGAGCTGCAGAGTTCCATGACCCAGGCCAACGAAGACCTGCGCGAAACCATGGAAGCCATGGAAGTGCAGAACATCGAGCTCACGCTGGCGCGCAAGGAAGCGGTGGAAGGCAACCGCATCAAGTCGGAATTCCTCGCCAATATCTCGCACGAAATCCGCACGCCGCTGAACGGCATCATGGGCTTTGCCAAGCTGCTGCTGAAAACGCAGATGTCACCGCGCCAGCTCGACTACGTGAAGACCATACAGAAATCCTCCGACAGCCTGCTGGCCATCATCAACGACGTGCTGGACCTGTCGAAGATCGAAGCCGGCAAGCTGGTGCTGGACCACATGCCGCTGGACATCGAAGAAGTGATTTTCGACGTGCTGGGCATGCTGGCGCCGCTGGCGGAGGAAAAAGACCTGGAGCAGGTCGCCTTCATTTACGACGACGTGCCGCGCCACCTCATGGGCGATCCGCTGCGCATGAAGCAGATCATCACCAACCTCGTGAACAATGCCATCAAGTTCACGCCCAAAGGCGAGATCACCATACGCTGCATGCTGGAAAACCTGACCGAGCGCCACGCCACCCTGCGCATCAGCGTCAGCGATACCGGCATAGGCCTTTCCGATTCCGCGCGTGCCGACCTCTTCCGTGCCTTCAGCCAGGGCGATCCGTCCACCACGCGCAAATTCGGCGGCACCGGCCTCGGCCTCGTGATTTCCAAGCATCTTGTCGAGCAGATGCTGGGCGAGATCAATTTCGAAAGTACCGACGGCCAGGGCTCCACCTTCTGGTTCACCATGCGCGCCGAACTGGACAACTACACCCACTCCGGCTTTTACGGCGACCACCTGCAGGACCGGCGCCTGCTGGTGGCGGAAATGCATCCCGGCGCCCGCCAGTTCCTGGCCAATACCCTGGACCACTGGGGCGCACAGGCCACGGCCGTGGACAGCCTGGAAGCGCTCTATACCGCCCTGCGCGAAGGCGCGCCGCCCGATGCCCTCATCATCAATCTCTCGCTGCTCGGCAACCGCAGCGTGATGAGCAATCTGCAACTGGACGAACTGCGCCGGCTCACCAGCGGCCCCATCCTGCTGCTCTCGCGCAGTTCCGATGCCGCACAGGAACAGGCCACCTGGCAGGACGGCCAGATCAGTGTGCTGTCCAAGCCGGTGGCGCCGCGCGAACTGTATGGCCGCCTCGTGCAGATGCTGTCCAACCGCGCCCTGCAACCGGCCCAGCTCGCGCTGCTGCCCTCGCGCCGTGGCGCCGCGCTGCGCGTGCTGGCCGTGGACGACAATCCGGCCAACCTGAAGCTGGTCTGCACCCTGCTGGATGACCTGCAGGTGGAAGCCGTGTCCGCCACCGACGGCTACCAGGCCATACGCCTGTGCCAGGAAGACCGCTTCGACCTGGTCTTCATGGACATACAGATGCCGGGCCTGTCCGGCCTGGAAGCTACCCAGGCGATACGCGTCCACGAAAAGGAAACCGGTGCCGCCAGGCGCCTGCCCATTGTCGCGCTGACCGCCCATGCCATGGCGAATGAAAAGGAAGCGCTGCTCAAGTCCGGCATGGACGACTACCTCACCAAGCCCGTACAGGAATCACAGCTCGCCCACATGCTGCAGAAATGGGTGGGCGTGGATGTGCAGCATCCGCAGAACGGCATCATCGGCGATGCCGGCAGCAACGAGGGCGACAAGGACACGGTGGTGAACTGGCAGGAAGGCGTGCGCCTGGCCGCCGGCAAGAAAGACCTCGCGCGCGACATGCTCATCATGCTGTTCAACAGCCTGGAGCAGGAGCGGCGAAAAATAGAAAACGCGTACGGCGACAATGACATCGAAGCCCTGCTGGCGCACGTGCACTACCTGCACGGTGCCACCCGCTACTGCGGCGTGCCGGCCCTGCGCGACGCCGCGCAGGTGCTGGAAACCGACATCAAATCCCTCATCAACCTCTACCACGTGCAGCAAGGCGAGGGCCTGGGCGTGGAAAAACCGCGTACCGATGTCTGCTGCGAAGGCGTGGAATACCTGGTCTCCTGCATCAACCAGCTCATCAGCTGGCGCGAGAGCAATGCCTTGCCGGCCTGATGCTTCAGGGCCGGATGCGCAGATGCTGGGTAATGACAAAGCTCAGCAGATTGATGCCGACCCCGGCAGACAGCAGGGGCAGCACATAGAAGGCCAGTGAGTACTCGGACAGGAAAACGGCATCATCGATCAGGCTGCCGGAATGCCGCGCCGCCGCCATCACCGCCTTGAGGAAAACGATGTCCAGTCCTGACAGCAGGATGAGGGCGCAGGCGTAGAACAAAAGCACCCAACGCACGATATCCCGCACGCGCAGCAGGTGCGCCACGATGCAGGCCGGCAGCGCCAGCGAACTCAATACCAGCAACCAGAATTCCAGGCGCAGCCACACTACCGTTTCCATTGCCTGCCTTCCGTCAGCGCTGTCATCTCTGCATGCTTTCCTGTCATCCACCCTGCAGGACTGGCCTGCGGGCGGACAGCCTCGTCACGATGGTCAATGCCGGCCTTGCCGGCCATGGCATAGTCGCCACCGTTCTCATCAACGCCACAATGCCCCGTGCCGTAATACAAGGAGACATTGATGAACGCCAATGAATTGCAGGGCCTAGGCCTCAATATGCTGAACCGTTTTGCACAAAGCGACTGGCCCGACCGCCTGCACATGCGCAAATCCTTTGAAAAGCTGCTGTATACCGGCAGCCGTACCGGCTTCCAGCTGGTGGGCACGCTCTCGCGCGGCTTCGGCGGTAATAAAAGCGGCAAGCTGGATGGCAAGCAACGTCTGCCCGCCAAGCCTGCGGGACTCTTCGATCTCAGCATCAGCGATGAACAGCAGATGATGCGCGACACCCTGCAGCGCTTCGCCAAGGATGTGTTGCGTCCTGCTGCCCATGCCGCCGATCACGATGCCCTCTTCCCGGCCGATGTACGCAACCAGGCCCTGGAACTCGGCCTCAATTTCTACGCCGTGCCGGAAGCGCTGGGCGGCATGGCCGCCGAACAGTCCGTGGTGAGCAATGTGCTCATGGCCGAAGACCTGGGCTATGGCGATTTCACACTTGGCGCCGCCATCCTCGCCCCCATGGGCGTGGCCAATGCGCTCACACGCTGGGGCACGAAAGAGCAGCAGGAAAAATACCTGGCCGCCTTTGCCGAAGAACAAGCCCCCATCGCCACCTTTGCCGTGAACGAAGCCACACCCGCCTTCAATCCCAACGAGCTTTCGACCACGGCCACGCGCGATGGTTCCGGCTATGTGCTCAATGGCGAAAAAGCCTTGGTGCTGCTGGGCAAGGACGCAGAACTTTTCCTCGTCGCCGCACAGCTGGACGGCAAGCCCGCCATCTTCATCGTGGAGGGCGGCTCGCGTGGCCTCGGTTTCAAGGAAGATCCGGCCATGGGTCTCAAGGCGGCCGAAACACTGAAGATGCGTCTGGAAAACGTACGCGCTGAAAAACTCGGCGGTGATGATTTTGATTACCAGGCCTTTCTTGACCTGGGCGCTCTCGCCTGGATTGGTCTCGCCATCGGCACTTCCCAGGCCGTGCTGGAATACACCGCGCATTACGCCAATGAGCGTATCGCTTTCGGCGAACCGATTTCGCACCGCCAGAGCGTGGCCTTCATGATTGCCGATATGGCGATTGAAATTGATGCCATGCGCATGCTGCTGTGGAACGCTGCCTCGCTTGCCGAAGCCGGCAAGCCTTTCCACCGCGAAGCCTATCTGGCCCGTCTGCTGGCCGCAGAAAAGTCCATGAAGATCGGCAATGACGGCGTGCAGATCCTCGGTGGCCACGGCTTCACCAAGGAACATCCTGTCGAGCGCTGGTATCGCGATCTGCGTTCCGTTGCCCTGATGCACTCAGGTCTGCATGCATAAAGATAAAAGCGTCATTCCCGCGAAAGCGGGAATCTCATGAATTTCCATCGGGCCCGAACATATGCCCGCTGAACCTTAGCAAGATCCCCGCCTGCGCGGGGATGACGAGGATAGAAAAATGAATCTTGAGAATCCGAAAAAACTCAAAATGCTGGTGGACCAGGCCCATGAAGTGGCAGTGAATTTCCTGCGTCCCATTTCCCGCAAATACGACAAGGCCGAGCATGCCTATCCCAAGGAACTGGACATGCTGGCTTCGCTGCTGGACGGTTTCAATGACGGCGCTGCCGATGCCCCCAGCTCCACCGCCCTCGGCAAGCGTGGCGCCACCGACGACGGCAGCATCAAGAACGGCACCAATATGTCGGCCGCGCTGGGCTGCATAGAACTCTGCTACGGCGACACCGCCTTCATGCTCACCATGCCGCGCCAGGGCCTGGGCAATTCCGCCATCGGTGCCGTGGCCAATGACGAGCAGCTGAAGCGCTTCAAGGGCAAATGGGCCGCCATGGCCATCACCGAACCCGGCACCGGCTCCGACTCCGCCAATATCCGCACCACGGCAGTAAAAGACGGTGACGACTACATCATCAACGGCGAAAAGATTTTCGTGACCTGCGGTGAGCGCGCCGACTGCGTGGTGGTCTGGGCAACGCTGGACAAGAATCTCGGCCGTGCTGCCATCAAATCCTTTGTAGTGGAACGCGGCACGCCCGGCATGAAAGTCGAGCGTCTGGAACACAAGCTGGGCATCAAGGCTTCCGACACCGCCGTCATCAATTTCACCGACTGCCGCGTGCCGGCCGCCAACCTGCTGGGCAATCCGGAAATCGATGTCGCCAAGGGTTTTGCCGGCGTCATGGAAACCTTCGACAACACCCGCCCGCTGGTGGCCGCCATGGCCGTGGGCTGCGCCAAGGCTTCGCTGGAGCGCATCAAGGAGTTGTTCAAGGATCATCTGGATGCGGACTACAGCACGCCGCCCCTCAACGCTTCCCACATCGAAGCCACGATTTACCGCCTCGAAGCCGAATGGGAAGCCTGCCGCCTGCTCACCCTGAAAGCCTGCTGGATGGCCGACAACAAGAAACCCAATTCCAAGGAAGCGTCCATCGCCAAGGCCAAGGCCGGCCGCATCGGCAGCGAGATCACGCTGAAATGCGTGGAGCTGGCCGCCAGCATCGGTTATGCCGAGGACGAGCTGCTGGAGAAATGGGCGCGTGACTCCAAGATCCTGGACATCTTCGAAGGCACGCAGCAGATACAGCAGCTCATCATTGCCCGCCGTGTTCTGGGCAAGAGCTCAGCCGAACTGAAATAAGCGCCGGCGCAAAAGGGGCTTGCCATTTTGGTGGCCCCGATACGCTGCCGTCGCGCCAAGGGCCGGCTCCCGCAAGCTTCAGAACCTGTTCACGATCTCTTGTTTTCGTCGCCCCCGCGCAAGCCGGGGCCCGGCAACGCTCCCGCTGCTTGAGAAAATCGCCTGAATGTCACCGCTGCCGTGGCGCCATGGTCACTCGCCACGGATTGGAGCCATCACGGCTGCATGCTAATTTGCGACCACGCCGCCAGGCGACCGCGAAAAACACGGCATTTGCAAAGTGCACACATTGCCACCGGCCGTTTCATGACAGCCTGCATGACCCCCGGCATCCGCACCGGGACCGGAAAGAATTACAAGAGAACACCATGGTCAGCACCTCCTCCCGCGAGCTTGCCTCGCAACTGCCCGGACTGGACCCGGTCATCATCGGCGCACTGGATGCCACGCAGCAAAACGCCCTCCTCGCAGCCCTCAGGGCCGCCGAAAAACAGCAGCAAGGCGACTATGCCAAGGCGCTCGACGAAAGCCTGAAACATGTGCCGGCACTGCTGCGCAAAACCATACGCAAGATGATCATCGGCTGAGAGCCTGTCTGTTCACGGAGTACCCCATGGCTGATTTCCGCCGCCAGGCCGAATTGACCAAGCTGGCCCGCCTGCTGCGCGCCAGCCCTGCCGCACTGGAATTTCTCGGCACGCTGGATGCCGACCAGCTCAACGCCCTGCGCCAGGCCGCCACGCGCCACCTGCACGGCAGCCACCACGCTTTTTTCAGCCGCGTGGCCGCCGCCAGCAAGCTGCTGCCGAATGCCATGGTCGCCTTCATCGCGCAGCGCAGCATCGGTCCGCTGCTTTGCGCGCGCGTGGCCGATGCCATGAGCACCGAGCGCGCCATCGCCATCACGCAGCACCTGCCGGCGGATTTCATGGCCGCCGCCACGCCGCACCTGGACAGCCAGCGGGCACGCGAGCTCACGGCGGCGCTGCCACTGGCGCGTGTCATCGATGTGGCGCTGGCGCTGATACGCCAGCGCGAATTCACCACGCTGGGCGATCTCGTGGGCACGCTGCCCATGAGCATCATCGGCCCCATCCTGCAGGAAATTGACGACGGCGAAGCGCTGCTGCAAAGCGGCTTCTACGTGGAGCAGCCAGAACGGTTGAATGAAATGCTGGATGCACTGCCGCTTTCACGCCTGCCCAAGGTGATTGCCGCGGCGGCGGATGAAAGCGCCGATCTCTGGCCGCATGCGCTGGCGCTGATGTCGCTGGTATCACCGCGCTGGCAGCAGCGCCTGGTGCTGCTGGCGGTGGAAGGCGAGGAAAGCGTGCTGGAAAGCATGATACGCGGCGTGGCCAGGCATGATCTCTGGAGCGTCACGCTGCCACTGCTGGCGCTGATGCCGGAAGCCGGCCGCCAGCGCCTCGTCAATCTTGCCGTACTGGAAGACGACACCGTGCTGCGCCGCCTGCTGCAGACCGCGGCACGCGACGATCTCTGGCATCGCCTGCTGCCGCTGGCGCCACTGATGAGCCCGACCCTGCGCCAGCGCATGGGCCGCCTCACCGACGAGCTCAGCGAAGCCAGCATACGACGCCTGGTCGACCTGGCCCATGAACTGGAACTCTGGAGCGAGGCGCTGCTGCTGGTGGAATGCATGGGCATCGTACGCCGCGCCACCATCACCGAACTCATGGCAGAAAGCAGCGATGCCGCCATTGCCGGCCTCATTGCCACGGTGCAGCGCGCCGGCCAGTGGCCGCTCATCCTGCCATTGCTCGCCACCATGACCGAAAAAGCGCAGCAGCGCTTCGTCAACCTGCCGCTGTTCCGCGACAGCGCCCTGCAGCAGGACATCCTGCAGGCAGCCGACCGCCACGGCCTCTGGCAGATCATGCTGCCGCTGCTGGCGCTGATGCCGGCAGACGTGCGCCAGGGCGTGGCGCGCTCCGCCGAAAGCCTGGATGCCGACGCCGTGCAGCGCTGGAGCAGCAGCATACGCGAGCCACGCCACTGGCAACTCACGCTGGCCTTCCTCATGGACATGAGCGAGCACAAGCGTGCTTTCATTGCCGAACATTTCAGCCGGCATGAAGACGAGGTGCTGCACAGCCTGCTGCAGGCCTTCGAGCAGGCCGACCCGGCGGGCGGTGACACAGACGGCACAGGCAACTGGCAGCCACTGATCGACTTCCTCATGGCCCTGCCGCGCGATACCCAGCAACTGCTGATGCAGCGGGCCGCCCGGCTGGATCCGGAACTGCGCCTGAAGCTGCTCATGGCCGCCACGGCCGAGGCCCGCGACATGGTGCTGCAACGCCTGAACGAGCTGCCTGCCAGCGAACAGGCCACTTTCTCTGCCCTGGCCGCGCAACTGCCGGAAGTGCAGCAGCAGGTCCTGCGCCAGCGCTGCCGGGAGCTGGGACTGGCCGCCCTGGTCTGAAGGCGCTTTTTCCAGCCTTCGCGCAACGGGTTTGGCAAAGCACGTGCACCGCGGCCCTTTGTGTTCTGCCGCGGGGCAGGCTGCCTTCCGTAATGAATGCGCCCACGCATGTCCTGCCTGCCCGCAAATCTTGCTCCGGTGAAAACCGGAACCCCTGCGAAGGCGCCGCGTCCCGACCGGCAGGAAATTCCGGCCGGTGCGGGAATGATGAGGTTTTTCGCGGTCGGAAAAAGACGCTGAACAGGCGCAAAAAGCCGCTCCGCAAGCCCGCCGCCACCCTAGAGTACCTGTCGGTCACATGTTAAGGTCTGTGCCTGCGCGCCCGCATCATGATCCATGAGGAGCCTCCAGAGCTCCCGAAAACAAGAATACGAGGACATCATGGCCGCTACCCCTCTGGATGACCTGCAAGCCCTCCTGGGCACAGCACCGGCCGGACTTGCCGGACTCCCCGCCGCCGACCAGCAGAAGCTGATCGACACCCTGCGCCGTGCCCGCGTGGCACAGCATGCCGACCATGCCAATGCCCTCGACAAGGCGCTGGCGCATATCCCGGCCCTGCTGCGCGGCCCGGTTCGCCGCATCATCTACGGCTAAACCGGCAGAGAGCCGTCGTCATGACCGATTTCCGCAAGCATGCCGAGCGCGTGAAGCTCGCCCGCCTCCTGCACACCCAGCCCGAGGCCCTGGGCTATCTCGACCAGCTCGACCTCAGCACCCTGCAGACCCTGCGCTTTTCCAGCCGCCGCTTCCTGCTGGAAGAACACCGCAGCCTGTTCCGGCGCGTGGCCGCCGCCATGCGCATCCTGCCGGCACCGCTGGCGGCCTCGCTGGGCGAGCGCATCCTCGGCCCGCTGCTGTGCGCCCGCATCGCCGACGAGCTCGACACCGCACGCGTACTGCAACTGGTGCGGCACCTGCCCACCGAATTCGTCGCCTCCATCGCCGTGCATGTGGACACCGACCGCACGCGCGAGCTGGCCGCCGCGCTGCCGCTGGCGGACGTACTGGAGATCAGCCGCCTCCTTGTCGTGCGGCGCGAATACAGCCTGCTCGGCGATCTTGTCGGCAACCTGCCGCTCAACCTCATCGAGGCCATGCTGCGCGCCATACGCGATGGCGAAGCCCTGCTGCGCATCGCCTTCTTCGTGGAAAACACACAGCGTCTTTCCGACATCCTCGACGTACTGCCGCCCGACCAGGTGATGAGCGTGATCCGTGCCGCCGCCGACGAGGCCACCGATCTCTGGCCCGAAGCCCTGGCCCTGATTTCCGTGGTGAAACCACACTGGCAACGGCGCCTGGTCAGCATGGCCGTGGATGGCGATGAGGCCACGCTGGCCAGCATGGTGCGCGGCGTGGTGAAGCACAGCCTCTGGGCCACGGCGCTGCCGCTGCTGGAGCTGATGACCGAAAACCATCGCCGCAAGATCATCAACCTGCCGGTGGTGCATGACGAGGCCGTGCTGCGCGAACTGCTGCAGGCCGCCAGCCAGCATCAGCTCTGGCATTACCTGCTGCCGCTCATTCCCCTCATGGAGCTGCCACTGCGCCGCCTTGTCACACGCCTGACCGAAGAACTCGGTGATGCCGACATCGAACAGCTCGCCGCGGCTTTCCGTGAATACCAGCAGTGGCCGGCCGCCTTGCAGATCGTTGAGGGCATGAGCGATGCACGCCGCCTGCTGCTGGCCCGCTACATCGCCGACAGCAGCGACAGTGAGCTGGAAAAACTCGCCACCGCCGTCTACGAGCAGCAACTCTGGCCGCTGTTTTTCCCCATCCTTGCCGTCATGCCGCCTACCACCGTGCAGCACCTGCTTGCCTTGCCGCTGTTCCAGGAAGACCGCGTGCTGCACGACATCGTCCATGCCGCCCATGAACACCAGCTCTGGCCCCATATCCTGCCACTGGCATCGCTGCTGCCGGAACGCGACTGCCGCCGCCTTGCCATTGCCGCTGAAAACATGAGCTACGCGCAGACACAGCAACTGGTCTGCAGCCTCGACCGTGCCGAACACTGGGCCCAGGCCATCACGCTCATGCGCTATATGCGCCAGGAGCGCCGCACCGCCATCACCCTGCAGGTGTCCGACCAGCATGACGGCGTACTCAACCACATGCTGCGCTCGCTGCAGGAAACCGGCAGCTGGCAGTTGCTGCTGGAGCTGATTGCCGAACTGCCCCAGGACATACAGCACCAGCTCATCGTGCGCTCCGGCAATCTCGACGCGCGCCTGCGCGCCCGCCTGCTGACCTATGCCGACCAGCACCAGCTTTCCGATGCCGTGCTGCTGCGCATGGCAGAAATGCCGCGCGAGGAATTCATGCCGCACCGCGCCGTCATTCCGTACCTGCCGCCGGAGAACCTGGCCAATCTGCGCAGCCGTTGCCAAGAGCTGGGCATTTCGGCGCTGCTTGAATAAGAGGGCATGAAACCCGAGCTCCATTGCCATTGTGTTCCATGCCCGGCTTGGAACAATGGGCCTGCCCATACCATCAAGAGACTCGGCCCCCATGAGCGCCACAGACAGCAGCCCCGCCGGTTATTACGTTTCCTTCATCACCAGCGAACAATTGCGCCGCACCGGCGAAACGCTGGTCAAGGAAGTGGAGAAGGGAAACTGGAAACAGCAGCACCTGCTGATTGAAGTCATCCGTCTTTTCGATCAAGAGGCTGGCCGTGCCATCGTGCTGGACGGCATTGCCGCCATGGGACTGGCAGGCGGCGCCGAACGCTTTGTGCGTTCCGTGCTGTCCACCGTCACCGCCACCACCGATAAAGTATCCAGGCAGGTCATTCCCAGGCTCAATGAAAAGCAGATGATCATTGCCGCCGATCATGTGCGTTCACTCTCGCTCTACTCCACCGATGCCAACGGCAACAAGGAGCCGCGCACCGGCTTCATGGTAGACCCTGAAATCGAGCAATTACGCCTGACCATGACGCGCGAAGTCCGTGCCGGCAACTGGCAGGGCCAGCGCGACAATGCCGCCAGCCTTTTGAGCGGCGTCGGTGATGCCCTGCTGGCCGAGGTTTACCTGAAATCCATCAAGGCCATGGGCCTGGGCTTCTTCGCCGACAAGATCATCCAGGGAGGTGCCGGCGTGGCGCGCATGCTGCAGCACAAGCTCATAGACTGGGCCATAGGCACGCTGGAAGAAGAGCAGTTCCACAAAGCCGTGGACTTCATGGAAACGCGCACCCTGCATCTGACTGAGCCGCTGCCCCATCATTATTTTTATTATCCGGCGGACTAAGAGCACCCCATAAAAAAGCCCGGCAGTGCCGGGCTTTTTTATGGGAAATCCATTACTGCAATTTCTGTTTGCGCTTGCGGTATTCCACCGGGGTTTCATTGGTCCAGCGCTTGAAGGCGCGATAGAAGGTACTGGGCTCGGAAAAACCCGTGAGATAGACAATCTGCTCGATAGGTTCGTCGGTGCGCGCCAGCAGGCGACGTGCCAGCCGCGAACGGTAATCGGCAAGAATCTGGTTGAAACTGGTATTGGCTTCAGCGAGTTGGCTGCGCAAACGCCGCGGCGGAATTTCCAGGCGCCGAGCCACCGCCTCCAGACTGGTCTCTCCCGACTCCAGCATTTCACCAATGGCGCGCTTCACCTCGGAAACCAGATCAAAGCGCTGCAATTCGGCCAACTGCTCCTGCGCAATCTGCTCGTGCAGGCGCAGCAGGCGCGGCTCCGCCTGCCAGATGCGGTAATCCAGCACATCCTTGCTGAAATACATGCGGTACTCGCTGCAGCCCAGCGTGACATCACAGCCATAAATACGCCGGTACTCTTCCGGCGGGGCGCCTTCGGAGTGCTCGGTATGTATGGCCAGCACCTTGAACTGGTTGTCGGTGACAAAGCGGAAGAATTTGATCATCCCGGCGGCAAAGCATTCGGTGAAATGCCGCGAGGCACGCCGGTCGGTCAGCGTGCGCAGGTAGCACTGCTCACCCTCGATGACGAGTTCGCCCATGAGGGCGTCGGAGAGCAGGCGGTGGAAATTCATGGCGCGCTTGAGGCCTTCGCCAAACGTCGGGCTGGACGTGAAGAGGTATTCCAGCACCTGGCCGCGATACAGCGGCATGTGCTCGCCCATATGCAAGCCCACATGCGGATCACGCGAGACCTCTTCCGCCGCCTGCCAGAACACGGTCTGAGCCTCGTTGGGCGTGCGCGAATAGCTGGAATCCTCAAGACGGGACAGTGCCACGCCAGCCTTGGCAAGAATGGCTTCTGCCGGCAGACCGGCATTCACCATGGCCTGGTAGGCGAGGCGCAGGAAGATATGGGCGTCAGTGCGTTCAGCCATTATGAAAAAACAACTCCGGTCGCGGCGCGCTACCATGCGTGCCGGCTGACGATACCTGATGGCAAGTGCCTGTCACAACTCGCAACCATGACTTGCCAGGGCTCAGAAATCAGCCAGGGCCAGGACATGATAGGCCGGCTCTTCGTAAGGATGCGCCAGTTTCAGTGCAGCCACGGCCGCCTGCACATGCTCATCACGGCAAACCATCTCCACACGGAACTCGTCCACCACCTCTACCTCACCCTGCTTGCCGATGAATGGCCGACTGCCCGGCTGCGGCCGGAACTGGCCCTTTCCTTTTACCTGCCAGCAGCAGGAATCGTAGGCACCAATACGGCCAGCGCCTGCGGCAAAAACGGCGGCCTTTACCGACTCGAGATGTGATTCCGGAACGTAGAAGCAGAGCTTGTACATGGCCATCTCCCTTGCCGTGCTGTTCTTGCTTCAGAACATGTTGGTACTGGCTGTGATCCACAAGCCTTCGGCCGTCACCGTATGCACGCCATTGGCGAAAATACGGCCTTCCACCAGCATCTTGCGGCCCTCACGGCTGAGGATGCGTGCATCCATCTCCAGCTCGGTATCCAGTGGCGTGGCGGCGTGATAGCGGATATTGAGATAGCCGGTAAATCCCAGGGTGCCGGTGATTTCCTGCACACGCGCCAGCAGGATGTCCATCATCAGCGCGATGACGCCGCCATGCACACGACCGGGCGGGCCCTGGAAAACATGATTGAGCGTGGCACGGGCACGGGCGGTTTCGCCATCCACCCATAACTTCATGGGCGGAGCGACGGCAGCAGCGCGGCCTACCATGATTTCAAAATCGAAAATCTGCTCGCAGTCTTCGCGCGTGGCCTCGCCTTTGCGCAGACGATCAAACAACGCCAGATGCGAAAGATGCGGCCGCGCGGCCATCTCTTCGGCCATGGCCTCCAGCACATCGGCATGACGGGCCAGCTCGCCTGCGTCGGCATCAACACGGATCAGGCTGTCTGTCAGCTTGCGCAGGGCCTCGGCAATACGCGCATGCTCACGGAATTTTTCCGTGGCCGGCTCTTCGCGCGCGGTCCAGATATCGGCCGCGCTATAGGTTTTCTCACTCATTCAGCGCTTAACCCGCAAACACACGGGCATTCCGGAAGAGACGCGCCCAGGAGCCGTCTTCTTCCCATTCAGCCGGATACCAGCTGTGCTGCACGGCGCGGAAGACACGCTCCGGATGCGGCATCACGATGGTGGCGCGGCCATCACGCGTGGTGACACCGGTGATACCGAAGGGCGAGCCATTGGGATTGTGCGGATAGGTTTCACCCACATAGCCAAGCGCCACCAGGCCGCTGCCGGCCAGTGCCTGGATACGCGCATCCGTATCGCTGACACGGCCTTCACCATGCGCCACGGCAATCGGCATGCGCGAGCCGGCCATGCCAGCCAGCAGCACGGAAGGCGAATCCTTCACTTCCACCATCACGGTACGGGCTTCGAACTGTTCACTGGTATTACGCAGGAAACGCGGCCAGTGATCGGCGCCGGGAATCAGGTCTTTCAGCTGCGACATCATCTGGCAGCCATTACAGACACCCAGCGAGAAAGTATCGCCACGCGTGAAGAAAGCTTCGAAATTGTCGCGGGCACGCGCATTGAAGAGCACGGACTTGGCCCAGCCACCGCCGGCCCCCAGCACATCGCCATAGGAGAAGCCGCCGCAGGCCACGAGGCCCTTGAAGTCAGCGAGATTCACGCGGCCTTCGATGATGTCGCTCATATGCACATCAACGGATTCGAAGCCGGCGCGGTCAAACGCCGCAGCCATTTCCACATGGCCATTCACACCCTGTTCGCGCAGCACGGCGACTTTCGGGCGTATGCCCTTGCCGATGAAGGGAGCAGCGACATTGGCATTCACGTCGTAAGTCAGCGCCACGCTGAGGCCGGCGTCTTTGCTGTCGATCAGCGCGAATTCCTGGGCAGCACAGTCAGCGTTATCACGCAGGGACTGGATGCGGTAGCTGGTTTCACTCCAGGCCTGCTGCAGCTCAGCACGGGTGGAGGCAAACACCTGCTTGCCATCGGCGGTGATCGTGATTTTCTCGTCAGCGGCCAGCACGCCAATTTCATTCACGAAACCGGCCAGCTCGCCGAAGGCGGCTTTTACTGCCTCCACATCGGCACGGCGGACTTGCAAGACCGCACCTAGTTCCTCGTTGAACAACACTTTCAATATGTCGTCCCCGCGAAGGCGGGGACCCAGCGCCTCTGCTTTTTCTGGCTCAGAAAAAGTCACTGGATTCCCGCTTTCGCGGGAATGACGGGAAACGATATCCAGAGCAACGCCAGTGCGGGCCGCAAAAGCCATTTCCGCCACCGCAGCAAAAAGTCCCCCGTCGCTGCGGTCGTGATAAGCCAGCAACAGGCCTTTTTCATTCAGACTCTGCACGCCATTGAAGAAAGCTTTCAGCGTAGCCGCATCCACATCGGGAGCATCGTTACCGATAGCGGCATGCACCTGGGCCAGCGCCGAAGCACCGAGACGGTTCTGGCCACGGCCAAGATCCACCAGCAGCAGTGCGGTATCGGCAATATCGGTACGCAGCTCAGGTGTCAGCGTCTTGCGTACATCAGAGACCGGTGCAAAGGCGGTGACAATGAGTGACATGGGCGCGGTGACGGCTTTCTTTTCGCCTTTTTCATCCCAGACCGTACGCATGGACAGCGAATCCTTGCCCACGGGAATGGCAATGCCGAGCTCGGGGCAGATTTCCATGCCCACGGCCTGCACGGCATCAAACAGGCTTTCATCTTCGCGGCCATAACCGGCAGCAGCCATCCAGTTGGCGGACAGCTTAATGTCACCGACCTTGGCAATTTTCGAGGCAGCAATATTGGTGAGGGCTTCGCCCACTGCCATACGCGCCGAAGCCTTGGCATCAATCAGGGCCAGCGGTGTGCGCTCGCCCATGGCCATGGCTTCGCCGGCATAAGTATTGAAACCGGTGGTGGTGACGGCGCAATCGGCCACCGGCACCTGCCAGCGACCCACCATCTGCTCACGCGCCACCTGGCCCGTCACGGAACGGTCGCCAATGGTGATGAGGAAGGATTTGGAGGCCACGGTCGGTAGACGCAGCACGCGGAAAATCGCGTCTTTCAGATCAATGCCAGTCGTATCAAAGGCTTTTTGCGGCAGCGCCTTGCGCTCCACCTTGCGCAGCATGCGCGGCACTTTACCCAGCAGCACCTGCATGGGCATGTCGACCGGGCTGTTGCCGAAATGCGGATCTTCCACCGTGAGATGCTGCACTTCCGTGGCTTCACCGAGCACGGCAAAGAGGCAGCGCTCACGCGCGCAAATGGCTTCGAATTCGGCCAGACGCGATGGCGAAACCGCCAGCACATAGCGCTCCTGCGCTTCATTGCTCCAGATTTCCATGGGGCGCATGCCCGGCTCGAGATTGGGAATGGCACGCAAGTTAAGAACAGCACCGCGGTCGTGCTCATGCACGAGCTCGGGCATGGCATTGGAAAGGCCGCCCGCACCCACGTCGTGCACGGAGACGATGGGATTGTTGTCGCCCATGGCCCAGCACACATCCAGCACTTCCTGGCAACGACGTTCCATTTCCGGGTTGTCGCGCTGCACGGAGGCAAAATCGAGATTTTCGGCGCTGGCGCCAGAAGCCACGGAAGAGGCTGCACCGCCACCGAGGCCGATCAACAGGGCCGGGCCACCGAGCACAATGAGTTTGTCGCCCGGGCTGATGGTGTTTTTCTGCACATGGCCGGCGCGGATATTGCCGTAGCCGCCGGCAATCATGATGGGCTTGTGGTAGCCGCGCACTTCCTCGCCATTGAGACCATTCACGCTCATT
>JASLCO010000121.1 GCA_030146505.1 Moraxellaceae bacterium | reverse complement strand
CAGATGCCCTGGCGGGTATGGGGCGGGTGGTCGGACAGGATGTGGCGCGTTTTTGCGCCCCGGGCCTTGCTATGCAGGCCGGGCTTCCGCCCGACAGCAGCGTTGATTTGACGGCCCTTGTCGGGTTGAGGCCCGGCCTGCAAAGCAAGGTACGGAAAGAGGAAAAATCGCGGCTGGAACCCCTCCTGCGATGAAGAGGGTTTCAGCGCAGGTTTTCAGGCGGGGAGGTGCCGGCGTATCCAGCCCAGCAGGTCGGTCAGTACTTCGTCCTGATTGCTTTCATGCAGGATGTCGTGGCGGGCACCGGGGTAGAGGCGCAGGGTGACATCGCGACTGCCGGTGATGTGGCGGTAGGCCTGTGCCAGTTTTTCCACGCCCCGGCCCTTGTGGCCCACCGGATCCTGGTCGCCGGCGAAGAGGTAGACGGGGAGGTCGGCGCGGATTTTTTTCATGGCGGACGGCCGATAGAGCGCATTGAGGCCGCGCACGAAATCGCGCCAGAAGCCATTGGCCATCTGGAAACCACAGAGACGGTCGGCCACATAGCGGTCGACAAAGGCTTCATCGCGCGAGAGCCAGTCGAAATCGGTGCGCACATTCCTGAAGGCCTTGTTGAAACCGCCGAAAGAAAGCGCGTGTATGAGCCGGCTGCGCCCGTTTTCGCCCTGGCGCCAGCTTTCCAGCCCGCCGATGAGGCCAGCGATGGCTGTGAACCACGGTGCCTCGAAAGAACTGCCTTCCAGCAGCAGCAGGTTGATCTGCTCGGGATAATGCTGGGCAAGGTACTGGGCCAGGAAGGAGCCCATGCTGTGGCCCAGCAGGATGACGGGCAGGCCGGGATGGCGCTGGTGGATGTCGGCATTGACCACGGCCATGTCGTGGCAGGCACCGGCCCAGTGCTGCTGCGGCCCCACATCGCCGGGCGTGGCCGTGGCCAGGCCATGGCAGCGGTGGTCATGCGCCACCACGGCATAGCCTTCGGCGTTGAGGCGCCGGGCGATGTCTGCATAGCAGCCGGAATGTTCGGCCATGCCGTGGGAGATGTGGATGACGGCGCGCGCGCCGGCCACCGGCCAGTGCCGCACCGGAATGCGGTGGCCATCGCTGGCGTTCAGCCACTCAAGGCCGGTTTCTGCTGCTGCAACATTCATCGCATGGCCCGTAACAAGATTGTTCATTATTCTAAACCGCCCTGATTCACTGCTTTTGCCCCTTGGCGGGCAGAGCCGGTCACGGATGTGGCTGGCTGTCTTTGACCTGATTCCTTTTGAGGAGCTGCAAGCGCATGAGTGTTGCTGTGGAATACCGTATCGGCTCACGTCGTCCCGAAGCGCATATCTTCGAGGTGGAACTTAGCATCGCCAAGCCGGCGCCGGACGGGCAGCAGCTCAGTCTGCCGAATTGGATACCGGGCAGCTACATGATCCGTGATTTTTCCCGCCACCTCACCGACCTGCGCGCCCGCGACGGTGCCGGCAATCCCGTTGCCCTGCGCAAGACGGGCAAATCGGCCTGGGCCTGCGCACCGGTGACGCAAGGGCCGCTGGTGGTGAGCTATGAAGTCTATGCCTGGGACCTGTCGGTGCGCGGCGCCCATCTGGACCAGACCCACGGTTTTTTCAACGGCACCTCGGTCTTCCTCATGGTTGATGGCCAGGAGCAGCATGCCTTGGACGTGCTCATCGAGTGCCCGGCCGGCGTTGCGGGCTGGAGCGTGGCCACCACGCTGCCGGCGGCACCGGGCACCGCGCCCCTGGGCTTCGGCCGTTTCCGGGCGCGCGACTATGACGAACTGATCGATCATCCGGTGGAGATGGGCACCTTCACCCATGCCACGTTCACGGCCTGCGGCGTATCGCATGAAATCGCCGTCACGGGCCGCCATCGTGCCGACATGGACAGGCTTTGCCGCGATCTGGAAAAAATCTGCACGGCGCAGATAAAAATGTTCGGCGAGCCGGCGCCTTTCGACCGCTACGTTTTTCTGGTGACGGCCGTGGGCAGCGGCTACGGTGGCCTTGAGCATCGCGCTTCCACCGCCTTGCTCTGTTCGCGTGACGACCTGCCGCAGGCCAGCGAACCCGAAGCCCATCCCGGCGACCGCTACAAGACTTTCCTCGGCCTCTGCAGCCACGAGTATTTCCACAGCTGGAACGTCAAGCGCATCAAGCCGGCCGCTTTCATGCCCTACGATCTGCGCACGGAAACCGTGACGCCGCAGCTCTGGGCCTTCGAGGGCATCACCTCGTATTACGACGACCTCATGCTGGTGCGGGCCGGTCTCATCTCCACGCAAAGCTATCTGGAGTTGCTGGCGCAGCAGGTCACGCGGCATCTGCGTGTGCCGGGCCGTTTCCGCCAGAGCGTCACTGAATCCAGCGAGGATGCCTGGACCAAGTACTACCGGCAGGATGAGAACTCCCCCAACAGCATCGTGAGCTATTACGTCAAAGGCGCGCTGGTGGCGCTCTGCCTGGACCTGCTCATGCGTGAAAAGACCGGTGACCGCGTTTCCCTGGACGACCTCATGCGGCATCTGTGGACGGAATACGGCCAGCGCGGCGTGGGTGTGGAGGATGCCGACATTCCCCGCATCGCCACCCTGCTTTGCGGCGATCCGCTTGCCGATTTCTGGCAGAACGCTCTTTATGGCCGCGATGAGCTGCCCTTGCGTGAATTGCTGGTCACTCGCGGATTGGACTGGACCTTGCGCGCTGCGGACAATGCCGCCGATTCCGGAGGCAAGGCGGGCTCGGGTGACAGCCGTCCCCGTGCGTGGCTGGGTGCCAGGCTCGGCAGTGCCGATGGTGGTGCCAGCCTGCAGCAGGTGCTGAGTGCCAGCCCCGCGCAGCAGGCCGGCCTTTCGGCAGGCGATGTGGTGGTGGCGGCCAATGGCCTGCGCGTGAATGGCGCCAGCCTGGAAAAACTGGTGGCCAGTCATGCGCCGGGCGAGGCGCTGCACCTGCATGCCTTCCGCCGCGATGAACTGATGGAGTTCCGTGTCGTGCTGGGTACTGCGCCGGCCGATACCTGTGTGCTGACGCTGCCGGCCGATGCCGACCGCCAGCACCGCGCGGAGCAGTGGATCCTGGGTTTGTAGAAGCAAGGGGCAGGAACAGGCGGCAGCTTTTCCCCCCGGAACTTCTCCGGGAGTCTCCGCGCACCATGCTGCCGGCGTCCGCGCCGGCTTCCCGAAGGGTTTCTTTCAGATTCAGATAATGCAGGCCGTATCAAGCGGCCCTGAAAGATGCCGTCACAACAAGACCCGCACAGGAGCATTTCCATGCAAGCTGATTTCTGGAAAGACAAATACCCGGCCGATGTGCCGTTCCAGATCGACACGGCCGCCTACAAATCCGTGCTTGATGTCTTCCACGAAGCCTGCCGGAAATACGGTGCGCTGCCCGCTTTCAGCAATATGGGCCGCACCCTGTCCTATAGCGAGCTGGACAGGCTCTCTGCCGATTTCGCGGCTTACCTGCAGAATGAAACCGGCCTCAAGCCGGGCGACCGCATTGCCGTGCAGTTGCCCAATCTGCTGCAGTATCCGATTGCCGTTTTCGGTGCCATGCGCGCCGGCCTCATCGTGGTCAACACCAACCCGCTCTATACCGAGCGCGAGATGGAGCACCAGTTCAATGATTCCGGCGCCAAGGCGCTGGTAGTGCTGGCCAACTTCGGCGACAAGGTGGAAAAGGTGGTGCCCAGAACCGGCATCAAGACCGTCATCGTCACGCAGGTGGGCGATGCCTTGCCACCGCTCAAGCGCTTCATCACCAATCTGGTGGTGAGGAAGGTGAAGAAAATGGTGCCGGCCTTCAAGCTGCCGGGCGCACTGGCCTTCACCGACGTGATGAGCCGCGGCGCGCGTCATGCCGTGAAGGAGGTCACCCCGAATGCGGATGACGTGGCATGCTGCAATACACCGGCGGCACCACCGGCGTGGCCAAGGGCGCCATGCTCACCCATGCCAATCTGGTGGCCAACCTGCTGCAGATGCGCGCCGTACTGACGAATTTCGAGGCAGGGCGCGAGATCATGATCGCGCCGCTGCCGCTGTATCACATCTTTGCCTTCACCGTGTGCTGCCTCGGCATGATGGACCAGGGTGGCCACACCATCCTCATCACGAATCCGCGCGACATCCCCGGCTTCGTGAAGGAACTGCAGCAGTGGAAATTCACCTGCATGGCCGGCCTCAACACGCTGTTCGTGGCGCTCATGCACAACGAGGATTTCCGCAAGCTGGATTTCTCCAGCGTGAAGCGCGTGGTGGCCGGCGGCATGGCCATGCAGGTGCCGGTAGCCGAGGCCTGGGAAAAACTCACCGGCGTGCGCATCTGCGAAGGTTTCGGCATGACCGAAACCTCGCCGGTGGCCACCATGAATCCGCTGTCGGCCGTGCGTCTCGGCACCATCGGCATGCCGGTTCCCAATACGCTGGTGAAGGCGGTTGACGACAATGGCAATGAGGTGGCCATTGGCGAAGCCGGCGAGCTTTGCGTGAAAGGTCCGCAGGTGATGAAGGGCTACTGGCAGCGCCCTGAGGCCACGGCGGAAGTCATTGATGCCGACGGCTGGCTCAAGACCGGTGATATCGGCGTGATTGCACCTGATGGCTATATCCGCATCGTGGACCGCAAGAAGGACATGATCCTGGTGTCCGGCTTCAACGTGTATCCCAATGAAGTGGAAGACGTTGCCGCCACGCATCCCGGCGTGCTCGAGTCGGCTGCCGTGGGTGTGCCGGACGAAAAGTCCGGAGAGGTGGTCAAGCTCTTCGTGGTGAAGAAAGACCCGGCCCTGACCGAGGCTGCCCTCATGCACCACCTGCGCGAAAACCTCACCGGCTACAAGGTGCCCAAGCACATTGTCTTCCGCGCCGACCTGCCCAAGACCAATGTCGGCAAGATCCTGCGCCGCGAATTGCGTGGCCAGTAAGAGCCTGAAAAAACGCCCCGTGATCGGGGCGTTTTCTTTGGCAGGCGGGAAGCCTTTGCCTGCCGTCTTGGTAGGTGCGAATTCATTCGCACAATAATGTTGGATCATGCGGCGCAGCTACGAATGAGGGTGCAGCGGCCCGGCTCCCCTGAGAACCTGTTCACGCTCTCCTGGCTGTCGGCCATACGGCGTTAAAAACGCCCTCGGAATGTTCATTTACCATCCGTAAACTGCGCTTCCTCGGGCGTTTTTGCCTTGTCTGGCTCTAATCCAGGAGAGCGTGAACAGGTTCTGAGAGGAAGCGGGCTGTATCATGGATACCCTGCGCCGCCCTCTTTTCCCGGCCAACCGTCCCGACGGCCAATGCAGGGCAGGGGGCCTCGGTTAGTATCGGTGCCCTGTCCGCCCTGCGGCCTTACCATTCACCACCCATGGGAAGTTATAAAAATGCATGATGGAAAATCCCTGCTGAAATCCTGTGCCCTTGGCCTGGCGCTGCTGCTGCCGGCCATGCCCCTGCTGGCAGCGCCTGCCGGTGCGCTCGACAAGCCTCTGAATATCGGTTTTTGCGTCTACG
>JASLCO010000098.1 GCA_030146505.1 Moraxellaceae bacterium | reverse complement strand
TGAATCGTGAATCGTGAATCGTGAATCGTGAATCGTGAATCGTGAATCGTGAATCGTGAATCGTCCGATGGTGTAGATCGAGCTTCAACCCGACAAGCAGTTTCTGATAAGACGCCGCTGCCAGGTCTCAGCCCGACCTACAAAAACACAGACAAATCATGACTCCCGCTCGACCAGCTTGCGTTGCCGCGCCAGCAGGAAGAGCGGAAACATCACACTCACGGCAATGCCGCAGGACAGCAGGATATACAGCCAGACATGACGTATGCCGAGACGACGCGCCTCCACGATCATGAAAGTGAAAGCGGCAAAGCACATGAAAAGAATGTCGTTGCTGATGGAGGCTGCGGCCGGATTGGCATAGGCCCCGCGAATGAAGCCGAGCAGGCCGCCATTATCCGGCAGGGCAAAGAAAGCCAGGTTCTGGCTCCAGGTGGCGAAGAGCGCACCCAGGGCTACAAGGCCATAAAAGACACACAGAGCTTTATCGGCCGTTTTCATGCTTTTCCCTTTTTATTTCCAGCACGCAAGAAGTGTTCGCGGCTAAAGCCGCTCCTACGACAATCTTTTCATCCGAAGGAGCGGCTTTAGCCGCGAACCTTCATCTTCTGCCTCTAGTGCTTATACCGCACCCGGCGCCTTCAGCTCCGTCATGGGCCAGCGCGGGCGTACGGTAATACCCATGCCCTGCTGCTCACCCTGCAAGAGGCGCTGGCAACCGGCAAAGGCAATCATGGCGCCATTGTCGGTGCAGAAAGGCAGGGCCGGATAAAACACTTCAGCTTTACGGCGTGCCGTCATGTCCGCGAGCTGGGCGCGCAACAATTTATTGGCACTCACACCGCCCGCCACCACGAGACGCTTAACGCCCGTCTGCTTGAGGGCACGCTCGCATTTGCGCGCCAGCGTATCCACTGCCGCCAGCTGGAAGCTGGCAGCGATATCGGCCGGCTTCTGCGCATAGTCTTCCGTGGTGCGCAGGGCATTCAGCACCGAAGTCTTCAAGCCGCTGAAAGAAAAATCCAGGCCGGGCCGGTCCAGCATGGGACGCGGGAAGGCGAATTTTCCGGCATCACCGCTTTCTGCCAGACGCGCGACATTGGGGCCGCCCGGATATTCAAGCCGGAGCATCTTGGCGACCTTGTCGAAGGCTTCGCCGGCGGCGTCATCAATGGATTCGCCCAGCAATTCATAAGAGCCGATGCCATCCACCCGCATCAGCTGGGTATGGCCGCCTGACACCAGCAGGGCCACAAAAGGAAAGGCCGGTGGCTTTTCTTCCAGCATGGGCGCCAGCAGATGGCCTTCCATGTGGTGCACACCGACGGCAGGAATATCCAGCGCCCAGGCCAGGGTACGGCCGAAGACAGCCCCCACCATGAGCGCGCCTGCCAGACCCGGGCCGGCGGTATAAGCCACGCCATCCAGTTCTTCGAGCGTGCTGCCGGCCTCGGCCAGCAACTCGCGCAGCAGGGGGATGATCTTGCGCACATGGTCGCGGGAGGCCAGCTCCGGCACCACACCGCCGTAGTCCGCATGCAGCTGGATCTGGCTGTAGAGCCGGTGCGCGAGCAGGCCCTTTTCGCTGTCATAGACAGCGACTCCGGTCTCGTCACAGGACGTCTCTATACCCAGAACCCGCATGTTTCCTCGCTTTGGCCGGCTTTGGGCACCGGCTGGCCCATGGCACTTTTTGAGGAGCGGCATATTAGCGGGGAGACCGTTTCAGGGCCAGACAGGGCTTGGCAGGCAAAGGCTAAGTGGCTAGAATCGGCGCCCTTGTCCGGGGACCCGATCCCGTCCGGGCCCTCAACATACAGTTTTTAAGGTGAATTCATGCCGTCCGTGAAAGTCAAAGAAGGCGAGCCGTTTGACGTTGCCCTCCGTCGTTTCAAGCGTTCCTGCGAAAAGGCCGGTGTGCTGGCCGATGTGCGCAAGCGCGAATTCTTCGAAAAGCCCACCCAGGAGCGCAAGCGCAAGGCAGCAGCTGCCGTGAAGCGCCACGCCAAGAAGGTGGCTCGCGAAAACATGAAGACCACCCGTCTCTACTGAGACCGGTCTTCTGCTGACGGCCCAGGCCGCAGCAACGCGACATCATCAGCCCTCTGCCCTTAAAACGAAGGCTGACAGCGAAAGCGGCACCAGTGGTGCCGCTTTTCGTTTTTCTGCCATTCCCGTTTCCAGACGCCCATTCAGGCTACCCCATTCAAGCTACACAGGAGCCGCGCCATGTCCGAACTCAAGACCAAGCTGACTGAAGCCATGAAGGACGCCATGCGCGCGCAGGACAAGGAGCGCCTGGGCGCCATACGCCTGGCCACCGCTGCCATCAAGCAGATCGAAGTGGATGAGCGCGTGGAGCTGGACGATGCCCGCGTGCTGGCCGTGCTGGAAAAGATGATCAAGCAGCGCCGCGAATCCGTGGCCGCCTTTGAAGCCGGCGGACGCCCGGAACTGGCTGCCAAGGAAAATGCCGAGATTGCCGTGCTGCAGGCCTTCCTGCCGGCCCAGCTCTCCGATACAGAAATCGATGCCCTCATCGTCGAGGCCATTGCCGAAGTCGGCGCCAAGGAGCCGCGTGACATGGGCAAGGTGATGAATGTGCTGCGCCCCAAGCTCTCCGGCCGCGCCGATACCGGCGCCGTCTCGCAGAAGGTCAAGGCCAGGCTGGGCTGATACGCCTCTCACCGTAGGAGCGGCTTTAGCCACGAAGCCCCAAGCTGTTATTGTTCGCGGCTAAAGCCGCTCCTACAAACCCGAGCCCGACACTGATGGCAGCTTACGGCCGTATTCCCGAATCCTTTATCGACGATGTGCTGCTGCGCACCGATATCGTCGATCTGGTCGATTCACGGGTAAAGCTGAAAAAAGCCGGCAAGAATTACTCGGCCTGCTGCCCCTTCCATAAAGAAAAATCCCCTTCCTTCACGGTCAGCCGTGAAAAGCAGTTCTATTACTGCTTCGGCTGCGGCGCCTCCGGCAATGCCGTCAGCTTCCTCATGGACTATGAACGCAAGGGCTTTCTGGAAGCGCTGAACGAGCTGGCCGGCCGCGTCGGCCTGGAAGTGCCGGATACGCGCGATCCCAATGCGCCGGTACGCGAATCGCAGCAACCGCTTTACGACACGCTCGAAGCTGCCACGAAATATTTTGAAGCCCAGCTGCGCACGCATCGCGATAAAGAAAAAGCCGTCGGCTATTTCAAGAAGCGCGGCCTCACCGGGCAGATCGCCAAGCATTACCGCCTCGGCTATGCCCCGCCCGGCTGGGACAATCTGCTGTCTTCTCTGGGCACCGACGAAGAAGCGAAAAAGCGCCTGCTCGTCACCGGCCTGGTGGTAAAAAACGAAGAAAGCAAGCGCGTTTACGACGCCATGCGTGATCGCGTGATTTTTCCCATACGCGATTTTCGCGGCCGCGTGATTGCCTTCGGTGGCCGCGTGCTCACCGATGAAAAACCCAAATACCTGAATTCGCCCGAGTCCCCTGTTTTCCATAAAGGACAGGAGCTCTACGGCCTGTTCGAAGCCAAACAGGCACCGGGAAAACTGGAACGCATGATCGTGGTGGAAGGCTATATGGACGTGGTGGCGCTGGCGCAGTACGGCATCACTTACGCCGTGGCCACGCTGGGCACCGCCACCAGCACCACGCATGTGGAAAGGCTTTTCCGTCTCGTACCGGAAGTGGTGTTCTGTTTTGACGGCGACAATGCCGGCCGCAAAGCCGCCTGGCGCGCCCTGGAATCCGCCCTGCCGGCCATGCAGGACGGCAAGAGCGCCAGCTTCCTTTTCCTGCCCACGGATGAAGACCCGGATTCCCTGGTGCGCAAGGAAGGCCGCGAGCGCTTTGTCGACCGCATGGTGAACGAGGCCGAGCCCCTGGCCGATTTCCTGTTCCGTCACCTGGGCGAAGGCTTGAAACTGGACTCGCTGGAAGGCCGCTCTCGCCTTGCC
>JASLCO010000089.1 GCA_030146505.1 Moraxellaceae bacterium | reverse complement strand
GGCTTTTTCATGCGGGCATTTTGTCCTGCGGAACTCTCTTTGGTCGTAGGTCGGGCTAAAGCCCAGTCTGTCTACCAATGCTGTTCAGTTGCCCAGCAGGCTCCTGGCTACTGCTTCGGCCACGCGTATGCCATCCACACCGGCGGACAGGATGCCACCGGCATAACCGGCGCCTTCACCCGCCGGGAACAGGCCCTGCGTATTCAGGCTTTGCAGGCTGTTGTCGTCACGCTTGATGCGCAGTGGTGATGAGGTGCGCGTTTCCACGCCGGTAAGCACGGCATCGTGCAGGGCAAAGCCGCGTATCTGCTTGTCAAAAGCCGGCAGGGCTTCGCGTATGGCGGCGATGGCGTATTCCGGCAGCGAAGGAGAAAGATCGCCGAGTTTTACGCCGGGCTTGTAGGAGGGCTGCACGCTGCCGAAAGCAGTGGATGCCTTTCCGGCAATGAAGTCGCCCACGAGCTGGCCCGGTGCTTCGTAATTACTGCCGCCCAGTACATAGGCACGCGACTCCAGTTCACGCTGGAAAGCGATGCCGGCGAGAGGGCCGGCGCCACCAAAATCTTCCGGCGTGATGCCGACCACGATAGCGGCATTGGCATTGCGTTCATTGCGCGAATACTGGCTCATGCCATTGGTGACCACGCGTTCGGGCTCGCTGGTGGCGGCCACCACCGTGCCGCCTGGGCACATACAGAAGCTGTAGACGGAGCGGCCGCTCTTGCAGTGATGTACGAGCTTGTAATCTGCGGCACCCAGGATGGGATGGCCGGCCTGCGGACCGAAGCGGCATTTGTCGATCAGCGATTGCGGGTGCTCGGCGCGAAAGCCAATCGAAAAAGGTTTCGCTTCCATGAAGACGCCGCGCTCATGCAGCATGGTGAAGGTGTCGCGGGCGCTATGACCCACGGCCAGCACCACATGCGAGGCCGGCAGCACTTCGCCGCTTGAGAGATGCAGGGCGCAGACTTTTCCGTCCTTGATTTCGATATCGTCCACACGCTGGCTGAAACGGATTTCGCCACCCAGCTCTTCAATATTCTTGCGCATGGTTTCAATCATGCTGACGAGCTTGAAGGTGCCGATATGCGGCTTGCTTACATAAAGGATTTCTTCCGGTGCGCCGGCTTTCACGAATTCAGTGAGCACTTTGCGGCCGTGATGATGCGGATCACGGATCTGGCTATAGAGTTTGCCGTCGGAAAACGTACCGGCACCGCCTTCTCCAAACTGCACATTGGATTCCGGATTCAGCACACTCTTGCGCCACAGACCCCAGGTGTCCTTGGTGCGCTCGCGCACGGCCTTGCCACGTTCCAGCACGATGGGACGAAAACCCATCTGCGCCAATAGCAGGGCTGCAAACAAGCCGCAGGGGCCGAAGCCGATAACGACAGGTCGCTCTTTCAGGCTCGCAGGTGCCTGACCCACAAACTGGTATTCCAATGGCGGTGTGGCGCTGATGTAGTTGTCGTCGGCGAATTTTTGCAGCAGCTCGGCTTCGCGATCGGTCTCGACATCGAGTGTGTAGATAAGCTGGATATTGCCGCGCTTGCGCGCATCGTAGCTGCGTTTGTAGACCGTGAAGCTTTTCAGGCTGGCAGCCTTGATGCCGAGGCGGGTGAGTATGGCGGCCGGCAGGGCTTCTTCTTTATGGTCCAGCGGGAGCTTGAGATCGGTGATGCGCAGCATGGCGGGCGTCCTGTAGGGCGGGGATTGCCCCGCCAGAGTGGTGGCGCATTTTACGTCGGGCGCCCCGTTTTTAGTAAGAGCGGCTTTAGCCGCGAACCTGATTCAGATGGGAATGGTTCGCGGCTAAAGCCGCTCCTACGGGGAAAAGGTAATGCACCGGAAACGTCATAAATCAGACCACTTCGCCGGCAGCATGCCCGGATGACCATGCCCACTGGAAATTGAAGCCGCCCAGATGGCCGGTGACATCCAGCACTTCGCCTATGAAATAGAGGCCGGGCTGCAGGCGGCTTTCCATGGTCTTGGAGGAAATCTCATCGGTGGCCACGCCACCCAGAGTGACTTCGGCAGTGCGATAGCCTTCGGTGCCCGAGGGCTTGAGCGACCAGCCCTGCAGATGGCCGGCAATTTCAGCGAGCACGGCATCAGGAATTTCTGCCATGGAAGTTTCGGCCTGAGCAGACCAGAACAGGGTTTACAGCTCCAGTACCAGGCTTTTGGCCAGTCTGTCACTGAGCAGGGTGCGCAACAGGGATTTGGGATGCTGCTTTTTCTGCGCCAGCATCCACGCCTGTAAATCCTCAGCGGGGAAAAGATCCACGCTCACGCTTTCGCCGGGAAACCAGTAATTGGAGAGCTGCAGCACGGCGGGGCCGGACAGGCCTCTATGCGTGAACAGGATGTTCTCGGTGAACGCATTGCGTTCATTACTGATGGTGGCTTCGTGCGCCAAGCCTGAAAGGCGCTCGGAAATATCCTTGAAGCTGTCGCTGAACATGAAGGGCACAAGGCCGGCGCGGGTGGGCAGCACTTCATGCCCGAACTGGCGGGCAATCTCGTAGCCGAAACCGCTGGAGCCCAGAGTGGGAATGGTGAGGCTGCCGGTGGCAACGACCAGTGATTCAGCCGTGAACTCGCCCTTGCTGCTTTGCAGGCGGAAGCGTTTTTCTTTTTGCCCGGCAGCGGTGATTGCCGTGATTTCGCAATGTGTCTTTATCTGCACGCTAGCCTGTTCGCATTCGGCCAAGAGCATGTTCAGTATGTCTTTGGCGGAATCATTGCAGAAAAGCTGGCCATGCTTGCGCTCATGCCAGGGGATGCGGTGCTTTTCCACCAGTGCCATGAAATCCCATTGCGTATAGCGGGAGAGGGCAGAGATGGAGAAATGCGGATTGGCAGAAATGAAATTGTCGGGCTCGACAAAAAGATTCATGAAATTGCAGCGGCCGCCACCCGACATGAGGATTTTCTTGCCCACCTTGTTGCTGCTGTCCAGCACCAGCACGGAACGGCCACGCTGCCCGGCCGTAAGGGCGCACATAAGGCCGGAGGCGCCGCCGCCTATGATGATGACGTCGAAGGAGTTCAAGATGGTATCCGCGTTGCTCTTGTGCTGATTGCATGAAAAAGCCCGCAATAGCGGGCTTTTAGAGAATGCCGTGGCGGCGGATTCTACACGATGAGCTTGGTTGTGACCCGGACCAGTTTGGCGCCCACGGCCTTGGCCGCTGCCTGCAGCTTCTCGTCGGCCAGCTCGCCGCGCTCATTGAAGGCGGTATTGGCCCGCGACACCGTGACCTGATCCGGAATCACGGTGAGGCCGAGAATGGTGAGGTATTGCCGGGTGGCCATCAGGGAGCGCACGCCGCCAAAGCCGCTGGGCGAAGCCGAGGAAATGGCGGCGGTCTTGCCTTCGAAATGGCGCAGGCCGGATTTGCCGGAGGGATCGGGGCGGCTCATCCAGTCCAGGGTGTTTTTCAGCAGGGGCGGAAAGAAGCCGTTGTATTCCGGCGTGATGATAAGCAGGCCGTGATGTGTGGCCATGAGGTCCAGTAATTTCACCGCGGAAGAAGGCATGCCGCTTTCGGCTTCATCGTCGCCGTTATAGATGGGCATGGGATATTGCTTGAGGTCTATGGCCGTGACTTCGGCACCGGCTTCACGTGCGCCGGCCACGACAATGGGAAAGAGTTTGCGGTTGAAGGATTCCTTGCGCGTGCTGGCGCAGAAGGCGAGCAGTTTGACGGTCATGATGCATTCCTTGTGAAGAGCTGTTTTTCTGATTTATAGCACGCGCTTTCAGGGTAATTCTTCTACGCGGATTTCCAGTGGTCGGCTGCTTTTGCTGTCGCGCCGGTATTGGCTGGCCAGGCTGCTGCCCTGGATGCTGATGCTTTGCTCAATGCCGGAGAGTGTTGTCCATTCTCCTAGCCGTGTTTGCACTTGGGTTTGTGTGCCTTCACGCTGGATGCTGCCACTGCGGCCAGGCGCTGCTTGCTGAAAGCTGATGTCGAGCATGACGCGTCCATCCGGCTGCAGACGTGGCGTGACCTGCATGCCGCTTTGCACGGGGACATATTGTTGGCCGATGTTCTGACCCAGAGCCGTCATCTGCGTATTGCTGTTGATGACGGTGAGATAGGGAATATCGCTGCCGGTATGGATCATCACGGCACTGCCTTCGCTGGCGGTGATGCTGTACTCGTCGCTGCTATTGCGACTGTTCCGGTTTTCCCGTGCCCGGATATCCACATTGCCGCTGACATTGCCGTTTTCAATACGCACATTGCCATTGGCGCCTACAGTGCGGCTGCTGTTCTCCTGTGTGAGCTGGCGTCGTACCGTGACACGCAGGTTTTTCAGGGGTCTATCTAACTGCTTTAAATGCTCCAACAGCAGGGGCATTTTTTCCGGCGTGGCACGGATGATGAGCTGGTCGCGATAGGCCGTGACTCCGCCTTCGGGGCTGGCCATGGCGGAGAGCAGCGGTGCCAGTTCCGTGGCGCGATTGCTGTAGACGATTTCCGTGACGAGATCCTGCGCCTGCACGCGCATGCCGGTGAGCGTCAGCAGCAGAACCAGATATGACAGCCAGGAGTGTTTTGCTTTCATGATGGCCTCCTGCCGTGTTTTTTCTCAGAGGTCGAGATTGCGGAAATCGGCAATCTCGCGTGAGCGTTCCCACATTTCCATGAAACGATCACGCGCACGCTGGGCATGGGGAATGGCTTTGGCGGACAACATGCCCTTATAACCTTCGCGTCCGTCACGGCGCAGCAGGCCTATGCTGTCGGCCACTATCCAGGCCTGTTGCTGTTCGGCGCTGGTATCGAAATCTTCCTGATTGAGCTGGCGTATGCGCAGCTTGCTGGGCAGTCGCTGCGATAGGCGCACGATCTGGTGGCCCCAGCGTATGGCGATGGCCGGATCACCTAGCAGGATGCGTACATCGGAGTTGCGGCTGCGGCGCGCAAAAGCAGACAACGCATCAGCAAATTCGCGGTCGTTATAGCGCTCGGCTTCGAAATCGGGCGTGAGAATGAAGAGCTCGCGGCGTGTCTGCTGTATCAGCATCTGCTCGGCACGGGCGAAATCTTCCAGGCTGCCCAGCTTGAGCAAAGTCTCGGACTCGCCCAGCTGGAAGCCTGCCAGTACATCATCAAACGGCGTGCTCATACGCGATGAGTCTCCTTATTCCTCGCTGTCCAGAAACCAGTAGCCTATGGCGAGCTGTTCCGCCAGCCAGGCAAGCGCCTCATCATTCGCCAGCCAGTCGCCGAGGCCGGCGGCATCCAGATTGCGCTGGTTGGCCAAAAACTGCACAAAGGCCGCCAGCGTGGCTGGAAATTCAACATCCTGGCCATTGATAAAGAGGGCGTCAGGCTCGCCGTTCTTGACGGTATACAGGCAGCGTGAGGCCGGATCGCGACGCAGGAATGCGCCTGCCACCAGCGCTTCACGAATTTCTTCGACATCAAACTCTTCGCCTTGCGGCTCGTAGTCTTCGTATTTGGCTTCGGAGAGGAAAGGTGCCACGGCGGCACGCAGGGCTTCGCGATTATCCAGCAGGCCCATGAGTTGCTGGCGCAGGGCTTCGATATCTTTGTCCGTCAGTTCGCCGGGCTGGCTGGTGGTGGTACGCGCTGTATCGGAAAAGAGTTGCGTGCTGCCGGCACTTTCCAGCGCTACATCCACTACACGCTCCAGCAAATGCGCGAGGGCAGGTGCACGGAAACCCACGGAATAAGTGGTGCAATCATTCTGCGCGACGCCGTAATGAGAAAGGCCGGGCGGTACATAAAGCAGATCGCCCGGGCCCAGTACTTCATCAAAGCCCACTTCGATATTTTCTATGATGCGCAGTGGTGTGCCCTGCACGCGCGGCGTGGTTTCGTCGCAGTGCTGGCCCAGCTGCCAGCGGCGATTGCCTATGCCCTGGACGAGGAAGACATCGTACTGGTCGTAATGCGGACCTACGGAGCCACCTTCAGGCGCAAAGGAAATCATGATGTCGTCTATGCGCCAGTTGGGGATGAAGCCGAAGTGATCCAGATAATCCGCCAGCTCCGGCAGATAGTGATCCACTGCCTGCACCAGCAGGGTCCAGTGCGTTTTCGGCAGGGCCTTGAACTGTTTTGCCGTGAAGGGACCTTTGCGCAACTCCCAAGGGGTTTTGCCTTTTTCCAGGATAAGGCGCGACTCGGCGCTTTCTTCCTGCGCCAGCTCCATCAGGTCTTCCGGCGACAGGCGATAAGCCAGTTCGGGAAAGGCATTGCGCACCAGCAGCGGTTTCTTCTGCCAGTAGTCACGCAGGAATTCAGCGGGGGTGAGGCCGCCGAGATGGGGCAAGGGAGTGTTGGCATTCATGGTTTGCATCCTGAACAGATTTACCAAGAAAAACGGCGGCCACAGCCGCCGTTTTCATCTTTCACACAGGTTCAGATTTTTCTGGCCTGGGCGGTGGCATTGCCGGTATAGCTGCCCGGGGTCATGGCGCGCAATTCGGCCTTGGCGGATTCCGGGATTTCCAGGGTTTCGATAAAGGTCTGCAGCGCTTCTTTATCAATGCCCTTGCCGCGGGTGAGTGCCTTCAGTTTTTCGTAAGGCTTTTCGATGCCGTAGCGGCGCATCACGGTCTGAATCGGTTCGGCCAGCACTTCCCAGCTGTTGTCCAGGTCTTCGGCAAGGCGGGCGGCATTCACCTCCAGCTTGCCTATGCCCTTGAGCGAGGCTTCATAGGCGATAAGGCTGTGGGCGAGGCCGACACCGAGATTGCGCAGCACGGTGGAGTCGGTGAGATCGCGCTGCCAGCGCGAGACTGGCAGCTTTTCGCCGAGGTGGCCGAGGATGGCATTGGCCAGGCCCAGATTGCCTTCGGAGTTTTCGAAGTCGATGGGATTGACCTTGTGCGGCATGGTGGAGGAGCCGACTTCGCCGTCTTTCAGACGCTGCTTGAAATAGCCGAGCGAGATATAGCCCCAGACGTCACGGTCGAAGTCGAGCAGGATGGTGTTGAAGCGCTTCACGGCGTCGAAGAGTTCCGCGATGTAGTCATGCGGTTCGATCTGCGTGGTGTAGGGATTGAAGCTGAGACCCAGTGATTCCACGAAAGTCTTGGCATGAGCTTCCCAGTCAACCGCGGGGTAGGCAGACAGGTGGGCGTTGTAGTTGCCGACGGCGCCGTTGATCTTGCCGAGGATTTCCACCTTTTCCAGTTGCTTGATCTGGCGCTCGAGGCGATAGGCCACGTTGGCCATTTCCTTGCCCAGCGTAGTGGGGGAGGCGGTCTGGCCGTGGGTGCGGGAGAGCATGGGCAGGTCGGCATTGTTGCGCGCCAGGGCCTTGATGGCTTCCAGCACTTTGTTCATCTCGATAAGCAGCACGTCGCGGCCGGCTTTGAGCATGAGGCCGTGCGAGGTGTTGTTGATGTCTTCCGAGGTGCAGGCGAAGTGGATGAACTCGCTGACGTTGTGGCGCTCGGGCAGGGCGGCCACGCGGTCCTTGAGGAAATACTCCACGGCTTTGACGTCGTGGTTGGTGGTGCGCTCGGTGGCCTTGATCCATTCGGCATCGGCTTCGGAGAACTCTGCCACCAGCTTGTCCAGGAAGGCATTGGCGTCGGC
>JASLCO010000080.1 GCA_030146505.1 Moraxellaceae bacterium | reverse complement strand
ATCGAAGCCATCATCAAGTCTGGCAACGACTGGGTGAAATTTGTGCCCAATGATCGCGAGATCAGCGTGAAGGAGCTGACACCAGCGTCCATCACTGGCGGTCTCAAGATCGGCGTGGGTCGTGTGCGCAAGCTGAACTTCGGTCCGGAATATATTTCCGCCTTCGTGATCGGTGATCAGCTGCTCTGGGGCGCGGCCGAACCGCTGCGTCGCATGCTGCGTATCCTGCTCGCCCGCTAAGTTTTTGCGGTTTCCGGCAACCCGCGTGCTTCTTTAAAGAGGCTCGCGGGTTTGTCGTTTTTATCGATGAATGCGTCATGAAAAAGTATCGAGGTTGGTGATGGCGACGGGATGCAGGCTGGCGATTGCCGGTGCGACAGGTGAGGTAGGGCGTGCACTGCTTTCTGCCCTGGAAGATGCCGGGCTGGAGTTGGCGGAAGTGCATGCGCTCGCCTCGGCGGCCTCCGAAGAGGAAACCATCATGTATCGCGGGCGCGCGCTGCTGGTGGAAGGGCTGGCGTCCTTCGATTTCAAGCGTGCCGACATTGTGGTGTTTGCGGTGCCGGAAATGGTGGCAAGCGAGTTCGTACCGCAGGCGCGTGCAGCGGGTTGTCGCGTGATTGATCATTCGCCGGCCTTTCGTTTGCAGGCCGATGTGCCTTTGCTGGTTGAGGGTGCAGCCATTCCCGATGCCGGTCTGCTTGCTTGCCCGGGGGCTCTTTGCAGCATGCTGGTGCCGGTGCTGTCAGCGCTGGCTCCTTACGGCTTGCAATCAGTTCATGTCACGGCGCTCAATCCGGTTTCCCTGCGTGGGCGTGCCGGCGTACGTGAGCTGGCCGGTCAGACCGGTGAGCTGCTCAATGCCCGGGGCATAGAGCCCGCAGCCTTTCCGGTCCAGATTGCCTTCAATGCCTTGCCGGTTGTCGGCGGGCAGGGCGCCGACAAGCTCATGGACGAGCTGGAGCGCCTGCTGCCGGAGGCCGTACCGGTAGGACTGGCGGAGGTGGTGGTGCCGGTTTTCTATGGCATCAGCGCAGCCCTGCGGCTGGAAACAGCATTGCCCTTGCTGCCTGAAACGGCCGCCAAGGCTTTGCTTGCGGCAGGTCTTGTAGAGCCGGATAGCGAGCAGGATCAAGGAGTTGCGACACCGGTAACGGATGCGTCCGGGCAGGATGGGATATACCTGTCGGCCCTTTCTGCCTTGCCGGCGCCCACTCGGGGCATACAGCTCTGGCTGGTGGCGGACAATGTGCGGCAAGGGGCGGCCCGTCACAGTCTTTATATTCTTAAAAAATGGATAAAAGACTTTAAATATTGATACTTACGAAGACCTTGTGATACTAATTCTAGGTATTGTAGGCTGTAGGCATCAAAAAAGGGGTATGCCAGCCGTCAGGTGTCCGTCGATAGTGCCGGCGCCTGGGGTGTGCAGCGGCGAAAGAATAACCAATAAAGGAATCCGATGATGGTCCTGCGTAAGCTTGCGGTTGCCTTGTTGAGTGTCGGCGTGATGTTGCCGGGACTGGGACATGCGCTGGCAGTGAGTGATCTCCAGACAAAGTCTGCTCTGGGTGAGCCTTTCTGGGGTGAAGTTGATCTTTCTGAAATCAACGATCTCAATGCCGATGAAATCAAGGTCAGCCTGGCAACCCAGGAAGATTTTGAGCGTGTGGGTGTGGACCGCGTCTACTTCCTTTCGGACCTCAAATTCGACGTCATCGTCAATCCGGGCGGCCGTTCCTATATCAAGATCACCACCGCCAAGCCGGTGCGCGAGCCGTATCTGGATTTCGTGGTGCGCGTCGCCTGGCCGGGCAATGCCAGCCTGCGCGAGTTGACAGCGTTGCTGGATCCGCCTGTCGATTCCAGCGCCAGCGCACCGGCTGACATCAATGCCGCTGTCGGCTCGGCGCCCGCTGCTGCTCCTGAAGTGCCGGCAGTTCCCGATGCCGGCGCTGCCCGGCCTGATACGGCGGCAGCTCCTGCCGCCACGCCAGTTGTGCCAGCCCCCGCCCCTGTTCTCAAGCCGGCGCCGGTGGCCGCCGCGCCCTCTACACCAAAAAAGTCGCCAGCGCCGACTCCTTCGCCCGTGCCCTCGGTCGCCGCTGACAGCTATCGCACGCAGTCCGGCGACACCATGTCGAAAATCGCCGCGCAATTCCGTCCGTCTGATGCCAACTCGGCACAGACCATGGTGGCCATCCAGCGCGCCAATCCTGCTGCTTTCATCAAGGGCAATATCAACCAGTTGAAGCGTGGCCAGGTGCTGCGCATTCCTTCTGAATCCGAAATCCGTGAAGTCAGTGCCCGTGATGCGCTGGCCTCCGTTCGCGAACAATCCGAGGCATGGCGCAGTGCCGTAGCTGCTGCCCCATCCAAGCCCGCGCTCGAAGCCCAGCAGGTGGACGCCACTGCCAGGACCGAGGTAAAGGCACCTGCCGTTCCCGCCGAAGCCAAGCCGGAAATGAAGTTGCTGGGTGCCCAGGCGGGCAAGAATGGCGCTGCTGCTGCCGGCAAGGAGCAGGGCATTGCTGCCAAGCCCGGCGACGCCAAGAAGCTGGATGAAAACAAGGCCAAGCTTGAGACCGCCAAGGTCGAGAAAGACAAGCTGAACAGCAAGGTCAGTACCCTGGACAGCCAGGTCAAGGCCAATGACAAGAAGCTGGATGTGCAGAATGCCAAGCTGGCCGAACTGCAGGCCCAGTTGAAGGAGCAGGAAGCCCGGAAGGCAGCGGCTGCCACTCCTGCCGCATCAGACAAGGCGGCGCCTGACGCCGTGGCAGCAGTTCCGGCTGCTGTGCCCTCTGCTGCCACGCCGGAAGGCGTACAGACACAGGCTGTGGAACCTGCTGCTCCGATTGAAACCAAGCCTTTGCCGACACCCAAACCTGCGCCCAAGCCTGTCATGGCGGAAGAAGAGGCTCCGGCTGCAGAAGGCCTGCCCATTCCCCTGATCGGGGGCGGCGTGGCGGCACTGCTGGCTATTCTGGGGGGGCTCTGGTGGAACCAGAAGCGCAAGCGCGAGCAGGCAGAAGAGGCGGCTGCACTGGCTGAGCTCGAGGCCATGGATGATCTGTCCGGCACCGACGATGGTGGTAGCGATTCGCTTTTCCTGGGTGGTGCTGTCCATGCCGGCAGGGAGCAGCAGGCTGCGCCTGCGCAGGATGACGACTGGCTGGGGGAGCTTGAAACGGCAGAATCGGCACCTGCCCACCAAGACCGCGTGCTGGCTGACCCTCTGGAAGAAGTGGAACAGTATCTGGCTTTCGAGCGCTATCCACAGGCCGTGGGTTTCCTTAACAAGGCAATTTCCGGCAGCCCGGAGCGCGCTGACCTGCGCCTCAAGCTGCTTGAGGTTTATGCCCGTCTGGACGACTGGAACGGATTTACCGAACAGGAAGCCTGGTTTGAAAATGCCGGCGACCTTGCTGCCCTGGCTCATGCCGAAGAGCTCAAGGCCGGCATGACACCACCCGCCCGCAAGGCATCCCCGGATGATCCCCTGCACTATGAGCGTGCTGTTGCCCCTGCTGCTGCAGCGTCGGCTGACGATTTGCCGTCGCTGGAAGACCTGGAGATGGACTTCAATGCCACCGTCTCTGCCAG